>NZ_JBFWIX010000008.1:0-140316 GCF_050253495.1 Acidocella sp. | reverse complement strand
GCGGATGAAAAACGTCCCCCGGAATATTCCATCGAACAGGTTCTAGTGACCGCACCGGAAGATGGCTCTCCCCTGCCCTTCCTGGCCGGCTATCTGCACAGCTTCGCCTATCTGGAAGATGTCGGTTGAATATCTCGCACGAAAATATGATATAGTCCCCGCCTGGATTGGCGCGGCAATCGCCGCGCAAATGTTTGGTGATGCGGCTTTAGCTTCAAAAGCTGTCTGCCTCTTGCTTAGCCGCCACTGCATTCCCGATGATCCGGGTTTTCCTGCTTTTGCGGAACATATCGCCTTGCGAGCCGGCTTTGGTGGATATCAAGGTTATCTCGCCAATGGCTCCTTGGTCTCTCACGGAAATGGCCGCTTGCTTGGTGCCCACCCAAACCTTGCGGCCATCTCGCGTATCGAGGGGGTGGTGGAATACAAACGTGAAGGCCTCAGCGGATGGGCTGTCCGGCCAGCATGGCCTGGCCAGCCTCCACGATTGCGTTTGGTCGATGCAACCGGGCAAACATTATCCGTAAAATGTGGAAAACCTCTTCCTCTGGAAGATACCTCTCCTTTCCTGCCGCGATACGCTTTTCGTATTTCCGCGCGTACGATAAAGGAGTTTCAGCCTCCCTTTACCTTGTCTGGAGACAACAGCCCCCCGCTACTGGGCAGCCCGATCGATCATCGTCCTCTTCAGGCCATACCCGTTTGCGCTTCGACACGAGGGGCTTCTCCAAAACGTCTTCCGCATCCCGCCACTCTCGCCTTGGTGATGCCAGTTTATGGCGGAAGTGACGAAACACAAGCCGCCATTCGCTCCGTTCTGGCAGCCGCCACGCCCGGCACCAAATTCATCGTCGTAAATGATTGTTCACCTGAACCATCCCTGACCAGATGGCTTGAAAAGCTGGCTCTCAAGGGCAAGATCGAACTCTTGCATCATACCAGAAATTTAGGTTTTTGCGCCGCCGCCAATACCGGCCTCATGGCCGCCGCTGGATGCGATGTGTTGCTCTTGAACAGCGACATTCTGCTCCCACGGAAAACCATCGAAACCTTGCGCGCAATTGCCTACTCCGCCCCAGATATCGGAACCGTCACGCCCTTATCGAACGAAGCGACTATTTGCGGTTATCCATCGCCGAACGTCTCCAACTCAATGCCGGACATGAAAACGGCAAATCTGTTTGATCGCTTGGCCAAAAAGATCAATGGTTTGGCCTGGGTAGAGGTACCAACAGCTGTCGGGTTTTGCATGTATATCAGGCATGACTGCCTGGAGGCGACAGGGCGGTTCCGAACCGAGATTTTCGCGCAAGGCTATGGAGAAGAAAACGATTTCTGCCTGCGCGCACGGCAGCTCGGATACCGCCATGCCGCCGCGCTCGGGGCCTATGTGGCGCATAAAGGTGGCGTATCCTTCAAAAGTGCCGCAAATGCATTAATTCTTAGAAACCTGAAGATCCTCAACAAATTATTCCCTGGTTATCAGGACATGATCTCAAATCATGTCAAACTAGACCCAGCCTCTCCCGGCCGCTCGGCCTTGGATGAAGCTAGGCTGCGCCACGCGCGGATAAACCGCAAATCCGTTTTGCTGATCAGCCATGCCCATGGCGGCGGTGTCGCAAAACAAGTCCAGAACTCCATGTCCTCCCTTCGTCAACAAGGCTTCTTTCCGCTCTTGCTAACGACGGAGTTTCCAGAAAATCCGGAGAAAACGCCTTACCCGTGGCGGGCCTTGCTCTGCGAGGGTGTTTCCGAGGATTATCCAAACCTCACCTTCACACTTCCCAGCGCCCTGCCCCAACTTATCAAGCTATTACGCACACTGAACGTCGTTCGGGTGGAGCTTCACCATATGCTCGGGCAACATGAAAGCGTTCGTGAAATCGCATCTTCACTAAATCTTGCCCAAGACATTATCATACACGACTATGCGAGCTTTTGCCCGAGAGTGAATCTGCTCAACCGCCCTGAAAAGCACACGAATCCACGCTATTGCGGAGAACCCGATATGGCTGGTTGCACTCAATGTTGCCAGGCAGACAAAGCCAACATCTTCGAGACCTTGCCAATCCCACAATTACTAAATCGTTCACATGAAGAATTCATGAAAGCCCGCCGGGTTATAGCCCCGTCTATGGACACGGCCCGGCGCCTTACACGGCACTTTCCCGATATAACGCCTCACATAACGCCTTGGGAGGATGACACCCTCCCCACAAGCCTGAAAAAACCTCGGTCCGGTCAACGCAAAATCGTGATACTCGGAGGAATAGCCCCCGCTAAGGGGCTGAATATATTGCTTGACTGCGCTTCAGATCTGCAACGCCGCCACTTGCCTCTTGAATTCATCGTGATCGGTAGCAGTTCCGACGACGATGCTCTTTTGTCGGCGGGCATCAAGGTCACGGGCGCCTACAAGCCTGAGACGCTCTCTGACCTGATCGAGGAAATCCAGCCTGACTTGGCTTTTATCCCGTCGATCTGGCCAGAAACATGGTGTTTTGTGCTTGGGGAGGCCTGGAAAGCCAGGCTTCACACAGTGGTCTTTGATCTTGGCGCTCAAGCTGAACGTGTTCGCGCCACGGGGCGGGGGGCGATTTTGCCACTCGGCTTACCCCCTGAACGGATCAACAATGCCTTGTTAAATGTCAGTTTCTGATTTTTTTCTTCTTCCACGTTGAGAAGCATGCCGTCCAACGCTTTGCTACAGAAGCTATTTCTGCAACAATACGTAAAGATCAGATCATTAGGGAACAATGATGGCCGCTGTCAAAACCGCCTCCGCTCAGACCAAAAAAGCGCCGAGCGAACCACCGGCTAACAGCACGACAGCGGAAAAAGCTGGCGCCCAACTACAAGAGCTCAAGGTTACCGGCCATCTGATGGCTCTCCCGCCTGGGCTTTTCTGCTTTGTTAACGAAATGAATCCTGGCGCGGCAATGCATAACGGCATGCCCGGCGTCCGCATTTCTCCTCCGCCAATTGGCGGACAAAATGTGGAAATTTCCGGCTTTCGATCGGATGGGTGGCTCAGCGCGGAAGGCGATGCCGTACTGGTCCGAATCAAAAACAAGCCGGCGCAGGTTCTGGTGACGATCTATCAGCTAGCCAACCTGCCAGACGCTTCGCCGCGGCTGCAAGTACGCCAAATACTTGGTGAGGCAAACATGCCCGCCCCCGCCGCACCGCCCTCAGGTCAACAGGCCCAGCCCATCCCAGCAGATTTCATGGCCCACATCCAAACCCGTGGCGACATAGGCGCTAAGTTCGGTGAATGGCTAGGAGACAAAGGCAGCCAGAATTGGATTGAGGGCTTCGCCATCAATGCCCCTGAGGGGATTTTGCCGTCAGATTTCAGTTATCAGGCCGTGCTGGGCAGAGGCTGGCTGTCTCCTTGGGTCGATGCTGGCGACTATTGCGGCTCTCGTGGCATGGCCTTGCCGCTATTGGGACTGCGTATCCGCCTTACCGGTGAAGCCCTGGAACAATATGAAATCAGCTACTCGGCGACCTTTGTCGGCGGAGGAGTTGCCGGGCCAGTTCGCAATGACGAAACATGCGAAGCAGAAACATTGGCTCCGCTCGAATCCTTTCAGATTATTCTGACGCCACGCGGGCGCAAAAGCAGCAAACCAAAAAAGTAAATTCGTAAGCAGAGGCGATCGTGAATTTTTTATTCGTGCACCAGAACTTCCCTGGGCAGTATGTTCATCTTCTGCGGAGCCTTCAGGCCGACAATCAAACATACCCCGGCACGCATGAAATTGTTTTCATGACCGAGCCAAACAAAAACCATCTCGATGGCATAAGAAAAGTCACCTATTCCAGGCCGCCTCCGCCTCCTCAAGCTCTGGCCCCGGCAGCACGGGAGTTTGAAAGCGCCGCCATACGCGCGCAAGCGGGCTACCAAGGCGCCTTGCAGATCAAGGCTCTCGGCTTCAAACCCGACATCATCATAGGGCATCATGGCTGGGGGGAAATGCTCAACCTATGCGATGTGTTCCCCGGCGTCCCCATCCTTGGGTATTTTGAATTCTACTACAGAATCCATAATTCGGATGTGAATTTCGACCCTGAATTTCAGATGGAGGAAGCCCGCTTTGGATCGGTTCGCGCCAAGAACACGATCAACCTGCTAGCCGTCGCGTTGGAACAATGGGGGCAAACACCAACACACTGGCAATACGATACTTATCCGGAATGGTCAAGAAATCAGATCCGCATCATCGAGGAAGGGGTGGATCTGCAATATTGCGCACCAGATCCGGCGTTACGAAAAAAGAACGTGACTGTCGGAGCTTTAACCGTGACACCACGGCAGAAACTTCTGACTTTCGTATCCCGTAATCTGGAACCCTATAGAGGGTTCCATACATTTATGAGAGCTCTGCCCAAGCTGTTGGATGAACGGCCTGATTTGGTGGTGTCAATCGTCGGGGGGGATGAGGTTAGCTATGGCGCACCACCGCCCAATGGCGGCAGCTGGAAGGATGTGTTGCTGAAAGAAGTCGGAAATCAAATCGACCATTCGCGCGTGCACTTCATGGGCAAGGTACAATATTCCGATCATCTGACCTTGCTGAAACGTTCAGACGCCCATGTATATCTCAGCTATCCGTTCGTGGCCTCTTGGTCCTTGCGGGAGGCTCTGGCTTGCGGCTGTGTCGTCATCGGCGCCGACAGCGTGACCGTGACCGAGTTCATTGATCATGGAATGAATGGTCTCATAACCCCCACCCTTGATTCAAAAAATTTAGCCGATACCGTCTTACATGCCTTGGCGGACGAAAAACTCTCGTCTCAATTGCGGAAGGGAGCCCGAACTTATGCTGAAAAACATCTCGGGATGGATGACTATATAAAACGCTATCGCGCTTACATCGAGGAAATCGTGGGGCGCCCTCTGGTCTCTTCCCTTCCTTCTTCCACGGCGGCTCCAAAAAAGACCCGGCGAAAATCCACCAACTAAACAACAGCCTTCACAATGAAATCCGCTGGTTCGTCTGGAACCGTAACAGCCTCCATCTGGCCACAAGAAGTGCCAGCAAGGTAATAATAGCCGCTAGAATAAGATAAAGCCCCGGACTGCGTGGATCTCCGGTCATTGAAATCAGTTCGGTGAAAATAAATGGCGAGGCTCCACCAAAGAACGCAATTCCCAAGGCATATCCAGTCGACAAACCAAGCCCTCTTTCGGCCATGGGGAAAACGAGCCCCATGAAGCCATTCAAAGGTGCATTGTAAGGCAGTCCCAATATCGCAAACACGAAGGGTATACAAAAAAGCCCCCAATGACCTGGCCAAACGGCCAATAGGGCAAATACCGGATAAGCCATGGCAGCCATCGCCAAGCATGACAAAATCATGGGCCAAGTCTGATGCGTGACATCAAAATGCTTGGCGATAAATAATCTCAACGGCGTCAACAACAAGAAGAACACATAAAGCAGGCAAACGCTTCCCAAAGCCTTATTCGTCTGTATTCCTAGCTCAGTCGCCGCATATGTGGGCAGATACAGCACCAAGTAAGTCTGAGCCGTACCAATCGCCACCATGCAGGCGACAACAACAATTCCAGAAACAGGCAAGCGCGCCATTCGTGGTCTCACGCGCTGTTGTTCCAAAAACACCGGTGCATCGCCGATTCTCCGCCTCAGCAAGAAGGCTCCCACACCACCGAGCGCACCAAGCGCAAACGCGACCCTGAACGGCTGTATATTCCCGGGAAAATGCTGTTGAGATGTCAAAACCCAAGCCACGCCGGCCGCTAATAGCCCAGCCAAATTCTGGCTAACACCCTGCCAACTAGCCGCCTGTGTCTCCGCGCCACCAGAATGTTCGATCATGAGCGCGGTGGAACTGCCAAACTCCCCCCCCAGAGCGAAACCTTGAAGCAGACGCGCAACAAGCATCCCCAACGGGGCCAAAATACCAACCTGCTCATAACTTGGCAGCAACGCCATCATAAGCGTGGCGGCACTCATCATCGTGACCGCCAGCATCATGCAAGAGGCACGGCCTTTTGCATCAGCATAGGCTCCAAGAATGAGCGCGCCAACCGGCCGGGCAAAAAAGGAAATCGCAAAAGTACCGTAGGTCAACAGCAATCGTGCCGTCTGACTATGACCTGGGAAAAAACTATTCGCCAAACTTAGGGCGAAAAATCCGTAAATAAAAAAATCATAGAATTCGAGGGCATTTCCCGCTGAGGCGGCGGCAATCATCCTTATCCGCGGCCCTTGCAAGCTTCGCATCGCATCCCCTTCATTCCAACCGGCCTAGTCCGATCAATATGAACCTAGACAAGCGCAATGGCAAAAGACGCAAAAACGGCGCCACAGATGGCGCCGTTTCCAATATCGCATCAGAAAGCTTGGATCAGCCTTCCGCTGCCTCCTTCTCCTTCCGCCCCCCCTTGGTGGCCCCTACCTTATCGGTGATGTCTTCACCGGTTTCCTGGTCAACAACGCGCATGGAAAGCTTTACCTTGCCGCGCTCGTCAAACCCGATCACCTTTACCTTGACAGCATCGCCTTGCTTGACGACATCTGTCGTCTTGGCCACGCGTCCCTGGGCAAGTTCGGAAATATGGACCAAGCCGTCCTTGGCACCAAGAAAGTTCACAAAGGCGCCAAAATCAGCGGTTTTCACAACCTTCCCGGTATAGATCACGCCAATTTCCGGCTCCGCCACAATACCCTTGATCTTGTCTATGGCAGCCTGAATTTTCTTGTCATCACTCGCCGCGATTTTCACGGTGCCATCGTCATTGATGTCGACCTTGGCGCCGGTGGTTTCAACAATCTCACGGATCACCTTGCCGCCAGTGCCAATCACATCACGGATCTTTTCCTTGGGCACGTTCATGGTCACGATCTTCGGTGCATTGGAGGAAACTCCCTCACGCGACCCGGTAATCGCCTTGGCCATCTCTCCCAGGATATGCATGCGCCCACCCTTGGCCTGCTCCAGGGCAATCTTCATGATCTCAGGGGTGATAGAGGTAATCTTGATATCCATTTGAAGGGATGTGACCCCCTTCTCTGTGCCGGCCACCTTGAAATCCATATCGCCGAGATGATCCTCATCGCCCAGGATATCAGACAGCACCGCAAAGCCCTTATCTTCCTTGATCAGGCCCATGGCGATGCCAGCCACAGGCTCTTTCAAGGGCACACCGGCATCCATCAGCGCCAGTGAAGTGCCACAAACGGTCGCCATGGAAGAAGAGCCGTTTGATTCCGTGATCTCGGAGACAACACGCAACGTGTAGGGAAATGCTTCCTTACCCGGCAAAAGCGGATGGATGGCGCGCCACGCCAACTTGCCATGGCCAACCTCACGCCGACCAGGGGAACCCATGCGGCCAGTCTCACCCACGGAAAAGGGAGGAAAGTTATAATGAAGCATGAAATGCTCCTTGAACTCACCCTCAATCGCATCCACGACCTGTTCATCCTGCGCGGTGCCAAGCGTGGCAACGACCAGCGCCTGTGTCTCGCCGCGGGTGAACAAAGCAGAGCCATGCGTACGGGGCAAAACGCCAACTTCGGCCAAAATCGGCCGAACCGTCTTGGTGTCGCGCCCATCAATGCGCAGGCCGGTATCCAGGATCGCGTTACGGACAATATCCGCTTCCAATTCCTTGAAAAGCCCCTTGGCGGCATCGGCCTCCAAGCCTTCTTCCGTGAGTTTGGCCGCCACGTCCTTCTTCACCACCGCGATTTTCTCGTAGCGGATCTGTTTTTGCGTCTCCTTGTAAGCTTCCGTCAGTCCCTCACGTGCCAAGGCATCCACCCGGGCTTTCAGCAGCTTGGTCTCCTCGGCCTCTTCAGGAAGAGCCCAGGGCTCCTTGGCGGCGGCTTCCGCCAATTCGATAATCGCCTGAATCACTGGCTGGAATCCAGCGTGGCCAAAGGTTACAGCCCCTAGCATCACTTCTTCGGAAAGCTCGGAAGCCTCCGACTCCACCATCAGGACCCCCTCGGTCGTTCCGGCGACCACCAGATCCAGCACACTCTCCGAGGCCTCGCCAACGGTCGGATTCAGCACATATTCGCCATTGATATAGCCAACACGCGCCCCCCCCACGGGACCAAAGAAAGGAATACCTGATAATGTCAGCGCCGCGGAAGCCGCGACCAGTGCCACGATATCCGGATCATTCTCCAAATCATGGCTCAGAACGGTGACAATCACCTGCACTTCATTGCGGAAATTATCGGGGAAAAGCGGCCGAATCGGGCGGTCGATCAGGCGTGAAACCAGAGTTTCCCGTTCGGTCGGGCGGCCTTCGCGCTTAAAGAAACCACCGGGAATACGCCCCGCCGCATAGAATTTTTCCTGGTAATTAACCGTCAACGGGAAAAAATCCTGACCGGGCTTGGCACTCTTCGCGCCCACGACTGTCGCCAGAAGCACCGTATCCCCATAAGAGGCCACAACAGCGCCATCGGCTTGACGGGCAACCTTGCCTGTCTCCAAAATCAAGGTTTTGCCGGCCCATTCCATTTCCTTGCGGAAATATTTATCAAACATCTATAGCTCCCAAGAGCGGCAACGGGGTAGCCACCGATGGGATCATGCGCTTGAACCGGTTTTTCAGGCGGCGCCTCGGGCGGCATGGGTCTGGCTGGGGTATCGGACCCGCAACCACGGACCATGTGGCCGGAAACGCCGCGGGATTAAAATTTCCGGCGGCGGCGCGGATCATCCCGATGGCTTCCGCCCCGTTTTACCGCTTTCTACACGCACCAGAAGCGGCGCGATGGCCGCTCTGTAGCCGCTTTTTCCATCCCTGCCTAGTAAAGAACAGCGTTTCAGGGAGATTTCCGGGCCAGTGGCGCGATGAACTGTGGCTCGGTATCCCAGGGGAATAAAATCCAGGTATCCTGGCTTACCTCGGTTATGAATGTATCCACGACAGGCTTGCCTTGTTCCTTGGCGTAAATGGTCGCAAAATGCGCCTTTGGCAGCAAACCTCGTACCTGCCTAGCCGTCGTGCCCGAATCCACCAGGTCGTCGATAATCAGCCATCCCTCTCCGTCTCCCGCCGCGGCGGCCGGTTTTGTAACCAAGGGAGCGCCCCGTTGCTCATCATTATAGGTGACAACGCAAATGGTCTCGATCAATCGGCTTTCCAGTTCCCGCGCCACGATCGCGGCGGGTATCAGCCCACCCCGCGTGACCGCGACAATGCCCCTCCAGGGCCCCATGGCGTGCAAACGCCAAGCCAGGGCCTTAGCATCACGGTGCAGCTGGTCCCATGTGACAGTAAAGTAACGTTGTGCCATGGCGCATGCCATTAATGAACCAGCCCTCGCACGTCTACACCAACAATAGCAGGGAAGCCCCGAATACCACGAACGACACGAAAAAGGTCATAACGGTGAAGCCCATCACCCGCCTCATGCCGATTCCGGCGATCGCCAATAATGGCAACGCCCAGAAAGGCTGGATCATATTCGCCACCCCTTCCCCATAACCTACGGCTTGTGCCGCCGCCGCCATGTTCACATGGAGCGCCTGAGCCGCCGGAACAATGAATGGCCCTTGAACCGCCCAATGCCCTCCACCACTCGGTACGAAAAGACTGATGATAATGGAAGAAATATACCCCCAAAACGGAAGCGTCCCCGGAGTGGAAAAGGCAATGAACCATTTGGCGATAACGCCAGCCAAGCCGGTCGCCGTCATTATCCCCATGATTCCGCCGTAAATCGGATATTGCAGCAATAATGGACCCGTTACGCGTGCCGCTGAGTTAATTGCCTCAACATAGGCAACAGGCGTCCAGTGCAAGAGCAACCCCAAAGCCAGAAAAATGAGAATCAAGCTATTGATATCGAGGTGGAATTTGCCCGCCGTGATCTGCATGCCGAGATAGCCGCATGCCGCCAGCACCAGGAGCAGATTGAGAATCCATGCCCGATCCAGCCACCCGGCCAAACCAGCGGCTCGAACTCTTGGTTTCACGTCATCCTCTGCCGCCAACTTGGCTTGATCGGCCGGTTGTATCTCCTCCTGAGCAGGCTCCATGCGGGAAAACAACCAAGGTAGCACGATGAACAAAACAATGACGGGTACGTAGTTGAACGGCACCAGCAACGACTGGCTAAGCGGCACAATCTGCCCTGTCACCTTTTCAACGATGTTCAGCGCTGACCCTGGCGTGGCTTGCGCCAGGGCAATGGAACTGGAAAGCCCCGGTGGAAACATGAGAAATCCACTGTAAGCCGCCGCGAGAAGCCAAGCAAAATCAAGCCGGTGGCGTTTCGCAATTTCCCTGGCGAATACCGCCGAAGCGACCAATCCAAACCCCCAATTCAACCCCACCGTCACCAAAGAGAGCAGTAAGGTCAGGGCCACAGCGCTCCTGGATGTCTTCGGCACGCCGGCAAGCCAGCGCAAAAAGGCTGAAACAGGCACCGAACTGGTCAGCGCATACCCTGTCACTAGAATGAGCACCATCTGAAAGGCGAAAGGGAAAATTTTGAAAATTCCCTCATACCAACCTGTTATGATGTCTTGCCCGCTATGTTTCGGTGCCAAGCCAAATGCCAGCAATGCTGTCAAAATACTCAACAACAAGGCAAAAACAAACGGTTCGGGCAGAAGCCGTTCAAACATATAGACGAAACCACTCGTCATTCGCGCCAGAGGCGTAACCCGCCGCGTCTCAGACATCAGCAACTCCCTTGTTCTATGCGGGAAGATGGAACTCCCGCTTAAGAACAAGAAATTTGCAAAGTTAGTGCCTTATCGCAATAGTAAAAATCATACCGTGAACTGCTCCGTGATAATTCGCTCCGACAAAGCTCGATCCGGATCGAACAACACCGTCGCTCCCAGATTTCGATCCTCATTCACCGCGACTGAAATCACATCCCTGACCTCGGTGAAGTCCGCGACAGCCGCAACAGGTCTCTTATCCGGCTCTAGCACCTCGAACAGAACATCCACCGTCGAAGGCAATAACGCCCCCCTCCAGCGACGGGGACGAAAGGCGGAAATGGGCGTCAGAGGCAGCAAATTCGCCGAAAGCGGGACAATTGGCCCATGCGCGGACAAATTATAAGCGGTCGATCCGGCGGGCGTGGAAATCAATACCCCATCGCAAATCAGTTCTTTTAGCCGCTCCCTGTGATCGACCGAGATACGTATCTTCGCGGCCTGCCGCCCCTCACGCAGCAGGGAGACCTCATTCAAGGCCATGGCCTCCTCGACAACCCCGGAAGCCGTCACGGCATGCATCCTCAAGGGGTGAAGTACCGACGACAAAGCATGCTTGATGCGCTCCGGCAGGTCAGCCTCATTATATTCATTCATCATGAAGCCAACGGATCCGCAGTTCATCCCGTATACCGGCAAGGAACCGCCGAGAACCTGATGCAGGCATTCCAGCATCAACCCATCGCCACCCAGCGCCACGATCGCCTTGGCTTCCTTGACGGGATAATCGCCATACCGAGCAATAAGCCTCTGCTTGGCGGATGCGGCGCTCGCTGTCTGCGCCGCTATGAAAGCGAGTTTCATACCAGCCTACGGTGCTCCAGAACCGGCATATTGGCGCGGACCCTGGCCGTCAAAGGCCGGTCGATGGAAGCAACCGCCCACCCCAGCCCGTCAGATGCCTTGGCCACGACATGCCCCCAGGGATCTGCGATCAAGGAATGGCCATATGTGAAACGCACATCCCCGTTAGCCTCATTATACGCTCCCGTACAGCCAGCGGCCGCGATCCAGCATTGTGTTTCAATTGCCCGCGCCCGCAAAAGCACTTCCCAATGGTCCTTGCCCGTCTGCAAGGTGAATGCCGCCGGTAGAATGATCAACTCCGCCCCCTTGCGGCGTAGCTCCAAAAACAGTTCCGGAAAGCGCAAATCATAACAAATCGCCAACCCCGCCATTACACCGCCGACATCAACGGTCACAACCTGCTCTCCGGCCCCGTATAACGCGCTTTCACGATAACCTTGACCATCTGGAGTGGTAATGTCGAAAAGATGGATCTTCCTGTATCTGGCCAACTCCCTGCCCTCGGGACTGAATACGAGAGAGGTGTTGAAAATACGCTCCCCGTGGAGTTCTCCTATGGAACCGCCATGAACATAACAGCGATTTTCAATCGCAACCCGGCGCAAGAACTCATACGCGTCTCGGCCTTCTTCTCCTGGAAGAGGTAAAGGCTCCGCCGCCGCGATTTTCTGATCCCTCGTCCCTCCCAGACATGTCCATATTTCCGGCAAAACAATCAGATCTATTTTTTCGCTCGCCATTACCCCCTCGATCAATGAGCGGGCTTGAGCGATATTCCGCTCCTTATCCGCGACTGGCGACATTTGAATGACGGCAACACGCATATCGGCCCTCTCGCTCTCCGGGGATGCCCATGACAGACAATCCTTTCATCATTCTACTAGGCAGGCTTCCACTTCAAGGGGCCAACAGCCCTGACACGGAATATATTGTCACGCCGTCAGCCCGCCTCTCTGGCCAATCATAGGCCCTCACCCCCGCCACAAGCCGCTGGTCAGTTCCCGGAGCAACGATCAGTTCATCAACATGAGCCGCGATGCAATATAAGCGCAAGGCACGCAGGGTATCCGGGCCGATTGTCCCGAAGAACAGCTTCATCATTGGAGTGTTCTCCTGCAATCTCGCGGGCGGAAATACCAGATACCCTCCAGCCTGGGAAAAAACGAAATCGCTGGTCATCTGCCAATACATTGACGGGCTAAAAATCCCGAAAGGCAGAATGAGCACCCTCTTTCCAACTCCGATCGTCTTTTCGATATTCCCGGCTTCAAAGAATTTCAAAGTCGGAATGGCCTGAATGGGGGCTTGTGCTGGCCACAAGAAAACCACTGCTAAAACCGCAACAGCCCATTTCCAGGCGTGAGGTGCGTGTGCCAGCCAAAGTGAAACAACGACGGCCACAATCAGACTTGCATAGAGCATAAGCCGCGCTGGCAGCGCATTTCCGATCAAGGGTAGCTTGACCACTAACGCCCAAGGCAAGGGAATGCCAGTTTCCCTGCTCCCCAAAACCAGCATCGGCCCGCAACTGGCCAACAATATTCCACCAAACAAAAGAGGAAGAAACCAACCGGCCCGCCGTAGATAACGCCACAAAACAAACAGAACAGGCAGCCCCAGATATGCTCCCTGCTCACATAAAAGCCCTGAATAATGCCGGCTAACGGGCAGAAAAAATTTTCCACCCAATAAGGTTGATTCGGTGGGAAGAAAAAAATTCACCAAGTCCGTCGAAAAAAATTCCGGCCATAATTTTGGCAGGGCCATGTCATGTGGTTTCGAGAACATCGCGTACAACATTGGCGACAACAAAACACATGAAAAAAGTATGGCCAGGACTGCATCAACCGCGAAGCTTGCAAGACGCTCCCTCTCTTTCTTCAACGTCACCCATGCCAAACTCCATGCGAATGCCGCCATAACGATTGAAGTGGCAAAAATTTCCAGGGATATTCCCGCTTGTGTGGCCAAAATCAGGCCCATTCCCAAAACAGCCGCAAGACGCCCTATGTGCGCATTCAAGCGCTTCAATGCCAGCAAGACCAATAATGGAATCAGAGCTGTCCATTCCAAGTTCAATTGCTGATTCATATGCGCCATCGCATAGCTCGAAAACCCGAACAGCCAGCCGCCGAAAATCGATGCCAAGGGGTTTTTGCTTAAGTACAAGCATAATGCATATGCGCTTAACGCCGCTAAAACAGGCGCTGACAACATCAGCATATCGTATGTGAGAACAGGGCCAATCGTAATGGTGAAAGGAGAGGCCAACAGAGCCAATGCTGGAATCGACGTCGTCCAACCCAGGTTCAACCCCTCAGGCTGCCAGACCAAATGAGTAAAGAGAGGATCTAAATGATGAGCCAGTGCATGCGGCCACCATTTTAGAAACCACATATAAATGAACGGATCCGAGCCACCACCCAGCAGGTCGTTATTCAGGTTCGCGCCATGCCATCCCACGGCCAAGGATGAACCGGCATACAGCAGAAACGCCGCTGCATGCCAGGCCCAACTCGGTATACGAAGCCCCCCCTTGCCTTCCCCTACCCTCTCCATGCGGAGAGTCCCGCAATCATGCCCTTCCATTCAACCACGCGGAAGCTCAAGCCCGGCCGCCCGAATCCTGGCGGCTTCCTCGTCCCATCCCGGCCTTTCAACAACGCGCAAAAACAAATCGACTTTCGTTTCCAACAACCGTTCCAGTTCGCGGCGGGCCCGGCTCCCTATTTCCTTAATCCTCGCCCCTCGCGCACCAATCAGAATCGCCTTGTGCCCTTCGCGCGCAACATAAATAACAGCCTCAATTCGAATTGACCCGTTCTTCTGTTCCTTGAAACTTTCCGTTTCAACAGTGGTTCCATAAGGAACTTCATCTCGCGTCTGCAAAAATATCTGCTCTCTGACAATCTCCGCGGCCAGCAATCTGTCCGGGACATCCGTCATTTCGTCTTCCGGGTATAAAAACACCCCCTCGGGTAACTTACCCATGCAAAACGTCAGCAATTCCTCAATGCCATCGCCCGTCTGAGCGGAAATCATGAAAACCCGCTCAAAAATCGCAATCTGCGTCATGCTTTGCACCAGGGGAAGCAGGTTCTGACGCTCAACCAGATCAATCTTATTGAGCACAAGCGCTATTTTAGCGCCCCTCTCCGCCAGTTTGGTCACGATCTCCCGAACATCCGAGGTCAAGCCTTTTTTGGCGTCCAACAGCAACAGCAGAATATCCGCCTCGCCTGCCCCATTCCAAGCCGCTTCGACCATGGCTTGGTCCAACCGCCGTTTCGGCGAAAAAATCCCAGGCGTATCGACAAAAATCATCTGCGTATCGTCACGAACCAGGATCCCCAGAACACGCGCTCGCGTCGTCTGTGCCTTGGGACTGACAATGGAAAGCTTTGCTCCTGTCAGTTTGTTCAGCAATGTCGATTTCCCCGCATTGGGAGCACCGATCAAGGCTATGAATCCACATCTGCTCATTCCGGCAGCTTCCTCAATAAATCTCTTGCCGCTTCCTGTTCAGCCGCCCGTTTCGCCCCCGCCGCCGCGGATGCGCTGGCATCGCCAACGCTGACCTCGACGACAAATTTCGGGGCATGCGACGGACCAGACCGCTCTAAAATCTGATAATGCGGCAAGGGCAAGGCCCGTTTCAAAGCCCATTCCTGTAAAGCCGTTTTTGGATCTTTCGGGGGAGCGGCCTGTTCTTCCACGGCTTGCGCCAACACACGCCGGACAAAGATTTTCGCGGGTTCCAATCCCGCATCCAAGTATAAAGCGCCAATCATGGCTTCCACAGCATCGGCCAGCACATTGGCCTGAGTGCTAACGCCACGCTTAGCTTCTCCCGGTGCCACACTGAGCATGGAACCGACGAGATGCTCCTCCGCGACTGCCGCCAAGGACGGTTTGGAAACAAGCGCCGCGAGCCTTGGCCCCAGCTTGCCTTCTTGCTCGCTCGGGAAGCGCTCAATCAACCATTCCGCGACGACCAGCCCCAGAACCCTGTCTCCGATAAACTCCAACCGCTCATTTGATCCAACTCCCTTGGCACCGGCAGCTGAGCGATGAGTCAACGCCTCCACCAGCAAAGCTGGGCGCTGAAAGACATGCCCCATGAAAAGCGAGGCTTTTTCAAGACGGGTCACCGTATGGTGTGGAACATCCGCCCCCAGCGGATCTCGAATGGCCACTGCCAAACCTCCCAGAATGGATGCTTCAGATCGATAGAGAAGAAAATAATCACGGCTGGGCCAATCAGGTTTTCCACCGGAACATACCCCACGGGACCGTCCAGAAACCGTGAATCTTCCGAATTATCCCGATTATCACCCATCACGAACAAATGGCCCGGAGGAACGGTATAAAGCGGTGTGTTGTTGGGATCGATGCCCCCTTCATCCTCGGGGCCGTTCGTTAGTTTCAAAATCGAATGAACAACCCCACCCGGCAAGGTTTCCTTATAATCGCGCGCGACGACGGGGGAACCAGAACTCGTATCGACGTAATCGCCAATATCGACGCGTGGCACGAGCTTTCCATTGATATAAAGCTGGCCCTTGGTCACCTGCACCGTATCCCCAGGCAGGCCAATCACGCGCTTGATATAATCTTCATTAGGCGCTCCCGGAGGGCGAAAGACCACAACGGCGCCACGTTTTGGCATACTCCCAAAAATCCGACCCGAAAACCAATCGGGCGCGAAGGGAAACGAGAAATGGGAATATCCGTAGGCAAATTTATTGACCACCAGATAGTCCCCCACCAACAAGGTTGGAACCATTGAGCCAGAGGGAATGTAAAATGGTTCGAACAGAAATGTGTGAATGCCGACGGCGATCAACCCGGCATAAACAATGGTTTTAACGAACTCAACCAACCCACCGGAATTCTGCTCGCGCCGTGCCATTTAACCCCTGTTTCCTAATCGATTGGCGCATCAAACCCGCACCGGGCCGGATGTCAAGAAACAGCACGTATCTTCATAAAACTCGAACTATAACCATCTGATTTTACTTGATGTTACATGCCGTTAACTCATCTACGCTTGCGAGATCAAGTCAAACAGGTGCAGAGAGGCTCCGCCTGCATCAAGCCTGGAGTATGAGTCGCCCATGTTGAAACAGTTCGGCCTGTCCGGAACCGCCTTAGCCATATCCTTGGCTATTGCTTCTCCTGCTTTGGCCACCCCTCCTTCAACCGCCTCCAACTCTGGCGGCGACACAGGTAAAATCGGCGCGACAGCGGCTCCAACCGGGCCCGTACCGGTCCCAAGCAGCCCCGCCGGGGACAAATCCACCCCCACCCCGCCGTCACTTCCAGACATGACGGCCTATGTGCTGATGGATGCCAAAACCGGAGCCATCCTCGCTCAAGCCGCCCCGCACATGCAAATTCCACCAGCTAGCCTCACCAAGCTAATGACGGCTCATCTGGTTTATCAAGCAATCCAGCATGGCAGCTTGAAGCTGAATCAGGTTGTCCCCGTCTCTGTCAACGCATGGCATCAGGAAGGGTCGACGATGTTCATCGACCCCAATTCAGTGGTCACGGTTGACCAACTTCTCCATGGGCTGATCATCGATTCCGGTAATGACGCGGCCGTGGCCCTGGCTGAGCAAGTGGCCGGCAGCACAGACGCCTTTGTGCAGATGATGAACGCGACAGCCTCCAAAATCGGCCTGACCGACACCAACTACACAAACCCAACAGGCCTGCCCGATCCAAACCTGCACACATCCGCCATGGATGTCGCCTTGCTGTCCCGTACCATCCTGGAAGACGAACCGGAAATCCTGCAAATTTCCAAGCTGAAAAGCTACACCTACGACAATATCAAGCAGCGGAGCTGGAATCCTGTACTGTTCAAGGATCCCACCGTGGACGGGCTGAAAACCGGCCTCACCCGGGAAAGCGGCCATTGCATTGATGCCACGGCTCAACGTGGAAATATGCGCCTCATCGCCGTGGTCACCGGCGGCCCTACCTGGGCCGCCAGCACGGCCGCCATCGAATCGCTGCTTGATTACGGGCAGCGTTACTTTCTGGATGCTCAGATCGCCACGGCTGGACAGCAGATCGATTTGCTAAAGAGCGATGCCCTGAATAGCGGGGAAGTTCCCGTCAGTGTCGGCCGCGACATTACCGTGACGATTCCCATGAATGCCAAAAACGCCGTCTCGCATAACATCACCTATACGGCGGACCTTGTACCCGGTGTCACCAAAGGCGAAACCCTGGGTACAGTGACCTATAGTGTTGATGGCAAAACCTTGGCCACGGCTCCCGTCATTGCCATGGCCGACTCTCCACGCGCCACTTTCTTTACAAAAATCAAGACCAAATTGCGGAAATTACTATGAGCGATACCCCACCTGACCGCCTCTCATCAGACCCAGCCAGCCAATATTTCAACGAAACATTATTGGACCGTGGAATCGGTGTCCGCTTCAACGGAGCTGAAAAAAACAATGTCGAGGAATATTGTATTTCCGAAGGCTGGGTCCGCGTGGCTGTCGGTAAAACCGTTGACCGCAAGGGAAAACCCTTAACCGTGAAATTCAAGGGCCTCGTGGAGGTATATTTCCGTAACTCTCCCACCGCATAATCAAGCCGTCCATGGCGGGGTAAACAAATCCGTTTATCCCGCTACACAACAGGCTTCCGTTACAAGCGGCGCCAATGTCCTGTATTCCCCAGCCCTAGGACTTCCCGCCCGCCAGGCAAGCGCGATGCTGCGCCACCCGCTTGAGCCTTCCAGCTTGCGTACCTCAACCCCCGTCCCTTGTACCAGCCCCGCCTCAACCGCCAGCCTCGGCACAAGTGTGATCCCCAAACCACCCGCTACCATTTGAATCAAGGTATGCAGGGATGTCGCGGCAAAGCGCTGCTCTTTCTCCCGTCCTACAACCGCCCCGCAGACAGACAGCACTTGATCACGCAGGCAATGCCCATCCTCAAGAAGCAGAAAATTTTCAGCCATGAGATCCGTCATGGCGATGCTGGTCCGAGCGGCCAGAAAATGTCCCGCCGGCAAGGCCACAAGAAAATCGTCTCTGGCTAAGGTTAGTGTTTCAACATTGCCGCAGGAACAAGGCTGCGCCAAAATCAACATATCCAGTTGCCCTGTATCGAGCTGGTCCAATAAGCGCTCGGTCTGATCCTCCCGCAAAAATAATTTCAACGCCCGGTAATGTTCCCGCAGCTGGGGCATCAGCTTTGGTAGCAGAAAGGGCCCGATCGTTGGTATAATCCCCAGCCGCAATGGACCAGACATGGGCGCGCGCGCCGCATCCGCCGTCTCCGCCATATCGGAAAGAGCGGCCAGGGCGATCCGCGCCTTGGCAACCAGTTCCAACCCCAACGGTGTGAAGACAGGATGCTTCGCCGCCGCCCGATCCATGATCTGTGTATCGAGCGCCCGCTCAAGGGCTAAAATGCCGGCTGAAAGCGTGGATTGCGAAACCGCGCACGCCGAAGCGGCGCGCCCGAAATGTCCCGTCTCAGCCAGCATCACCAAATAACGGAGCTGCTGCGGCGTCGGCAAATAGGCCACGCCCTTATACTCCGCTTCAGGCCGCCTCAGCCTCTGCTGGCGCCATGCGAATCAAATAATCGAACGCTGAAAGCGCTGCCTTCGCTCCATCTCCAGCGGCAATAATGATCTGCTTATACGGGACTGTGGTCGCATCCCCCGCGGCGAACACCCCCGCTAAAGAGGTCTCACCCCGTGCGTCGATCTCGATTTCCCCGCGCGGGCTCAGCGCCAACACGCCCTTCAACCATTCACTGTTAGGGACCAGCCCGATCTGTACGAATATGCCATCCAAGGCCAAACGATGAATCTCTCCGGAGATACGATCCTCATAGGATAGCCCAATTACCTTCTCACCATCCCCATGCACCTCAGTCGTCTTGGCGGAGACGATCATTTGGGTATTCGGCAGGCTTCTGAGCTTAGCTTGCAAAACAGCATCGGCGCGCAACTGGCTGTCAAATTCGATCAACGTAACGTGAGACACAATCCCGGCCAAATCGATGGCCGCTTCAACACCGGAATTCCCCCCGCCGATCACGGCAACGCGTTTGCCCTTGAAGAGCGGACCATCGCAATGCGGACAGTAGGCGACCCCTTTATTGCGATATTCCGCTTCACCGGGAACGTTCATCGTCCTCCAACGCGCCCCCGGCGACAGGATCAACGTCTTGGATTTCAAGACACCTCCCCCTGCGAGCTTCACCTCATATATGCCGCTTTTATGCGCGGGCGGAAGAATCGCTTCGGCCGTCTGGGCCTTCATGATGTCCACACCATATTCACGCGTGTGCTGTTCTAACGCCGCCGCGAATTTGGGCCCCTCGGTATGAGGAACGGAAATAAAATTCTCGATTCCAAGCGTATCCAAAACCTGACCGCCAAAACGTTCAGCCACAATACCTGTGCGAATCCCCTTACGCGCGGCATAAATCGCCGCGGCGGCACCAGCTGGCCCAGCACCGACCACCAGTACATCGAACGGTTCCTTGGCCGACAATTTGGCTGCTTCGCGCTCCACCGCGCCCGTATCGATCTTGGCGATAATCTGCTCAATATCCATCCGCCCCTGGCCAAAAGCCTGACCATTCAACAAAACTGTCGGGACAGCCATTATTTTTTGCGCCTCGACCTCGGCCTGGAAAGCCGCTCCATCGACCGCAGCGTGCGTGATATTCGGATTCAAAATCGCCAGCAGGTTCAGCGCCTGCACGACATCCGGGCAATTCTGGCACGATTGAGAGAAATAGGTCACAAAATGAAATTGACCTTCAATCCCCTTGATCTGCTCAACGATCTCCGGCGCGACCTTTGGCGGATATCCACCTGTTTGCAGCAGGGCCAGCACCAAGGATGTAAACTCGTGCCCCATTGGCAGGCCCGCGAAACACACACCACGCGCCGCACCTGAACGGCGAATTTCAAAGGACGGAACACGTTCGCCGTTTCCATCCAAACGCACGGTGATTTGATCGCTCTGCGCGGCAATATCGTTCAGAAGACCATGCATCTCCTGGGAAAGCGGGCCGTTATCAAGGCTCGCCACCAGTTCGATCGGTTCGGCGATACGGGCAAGGTAGGCCTTCAACTGGCCTTTCAAGCTGTCATCTAGCATAACGGCTCCGTTTGATCTGAAGTAACACCACCGCCAGCCGGGCCAATGCGGGCCCATGGCAATAACAGTGTTTCATGTGCTTCCGCTGGGATCCCAGCGGAAGCGTTCATTGAATTAGATTTTGCCGACCAGATCGAGGGACGGCGCAAGCGTTTTTTCGCCTTCCTTCCACTTGGCCGGGCATACCTCACCGGGATGAGCCGCGACATACTGGGCTGCCTTCACCTTACGGAGCAGTTCCTTGGCATCGCGTCCCACGCCGCCGGCATTGACCTCAATGATCTGAATCTTGCCTTCCGGATCGATGACGAATGTTCCGCGGTCGGCCAGACCGGCATCTTCGATCAGCACCTCAAAATTGCGGGCAACGACATGGGTCGGGTCGCCGACCATGACATATTCGATCTTCTTGATCGCGTCCGAGGTATCGTGCCACGCCTTGTGGGAGAAATGCGTGTCGGTCGACACAGAATAAATCTCCGCTCCGAGCTTTTTGAACTCGGCATAATTTTCAGCGAGATCTTCCAACTCAGTCGGACAAACAAACGTAAAATCGGCCGGGTAGAAAAAGACCACGGACCACTTACCCTTCAGATCGCCTTCGGTCACGGTGATAAACTTGCCGTTTTGGAAAGCCTGAGCCGTAAAAGGCTTCACTTCGGTATTGATCAAGGACATAAACTAGCTCCTTCGTGTGTGCTGGTTCGCAACGAGGAGTTATGTAACCCTTTTCTGAAAATCAAGGAAATTGATTTTATATGAATTTTTAATCGATTAAACCGATCAAACCACAAACAAAAAAGGGCCCCAGGGCCCTTTTTACTACAAGAATGTCTTAACCTTGCCGCTCAAGCATCAATTGCTTGACCTTGCCAATCGCCTTGGCCGGGTTAAGCCCCTTGGGACAGGTCTGAGTACAGTTCATGATCGTGTGGCATCGATACAGTTTGAACGGATCCTCTAGCGCATCCAACCTTTTGCCCGTGGCTTCGTCACGAGAATCCGCAATCCAGCGATAGGCCTGCAATAGCACGGCCGGACCAAGGTAACGATCACCATTCCACCAATAGCTGGGGCATGAAGTCGAGCAGCAGAAGCACAGAATACACTCCCACAAACCATCCAGCTCAGCCCGCTCTTCCTTGGATTGCAAACGTTCCCCGTCCGGCGGCGCCTGAGTCTCTGACTGCATCCAAGGTTCAATGGAGCGCAACTGCGCGTAAGGCTGGGAAAGATCCGGCACCAGATCCTTCACCACGGGCATATGCGGCAACGGGGTAATTTTCACGTCGCCCTGCACCTCAGCGATCGGCTTCAAGCAAGCCAAGGTGTTGGTGCCATCAATATTCATCGCGCAGGAGCCGCAAATACCTTCACGGCAAGAGCGGCGGAAAGTCAGCGAACTGTCGATCTCGTTCTTGATCTTGATAATCGCGTCAAGAACCATCGGTCCGCATTTATCCAGATCCACCTCATAAGTGTCCATCACCGGGTTTTTCCCGTCATCCGGGTTCCAGCGATAGACCTTGAACGACTTCACACGCTTGGCGCCCGCTTCGGCCTTATAGGTCTTACCTTCGCCAATCTTGGAATTCTCAGGAAGCGAAAATTCAGCCATGTTCCAGCCCCTTCCTTAGTAAACGCGTTTCTTCGGCGGGAAGACGGAAACCTCATTGGTGAGGGTCTGCATCTTCACCGGGCGGTAGCTCAAGGCAACTTCACCTGTCTCGGAAACCTGAGCAACCGTATGCTTCATCCATTCATGGTCATCGCGCTCAGGATAATCGTCATGCGCCTGCGCACCGCGGCTTTCCTTGCGGGCTTCGGCACCAACCATCGTGGCAACGGCATTGCCCATGAGGTTCTGCAACTCCAGCGCTTCCATGAGATCTGAGTTCCAGATCAGGGACTGGTCGGTGACGTGAATGTCCCCTAGCCCCCCCCAAATCTTCTCCATCTTCTGCACCCCCTCGGTGAGGGATTTGGAATTACGGAACACCGCCGCATGACTCTGCATCGTCCGCTGCAACTGGTCGCGCAATTCGGCCACCCTGGTGGCGCCCTTCGCATGGCGCGTCGCATCGAAACGCCCGAGAGACGCCTCGCCGGCCCCAGCGGGCAACGGTGCCTGAGTAGCCCCAGGCTTCACGACCTCAGCGGCGCGGTGCGCGGCCGCGCGGCCGAACACCACCAGATCGAGCAGCGAGTTAGTACCCAAACGGTTGGCGCCATGCACGGAAACACACGCCGCCTCACCCACAGCCATCAAGCCGGGCACCACGGCATCCGGGCTCTCGGCCGTCGGACGCAGCACTTCCGCGTGATAATTTGTCGGAATACCACCCATATTATAATGCACGGTCGGCAAAACCGGGATCGGCTCCTTGGTCACATCCACACCGGCGAACACACGCGCGGTCTCGGAAATGCCAGGCAGACGTTCATGCAGAATATCAGCACCCAAATGCTCAAGATGCAGCAGGATGTGATCCTTATGCACTCCAACGCCACGTCCCTCGTTAATCTCGATCGTCATCGAACGGGAAACCACGTCGCGGGAAGCCAGATCCTTCGCCGTTGGCGCATAACGCTCCATGAAGCGCTCGCCCTCGGCGTTGGTCAGATAACCGCCTTCGCCGCGCGCTCCCTCGGTAATGAGACAGCCTGCGGGAAAAATACCCGTCGGATGGAACTGCACGAATTCCATGTCCTGAACCGGAAGACCGGCACGGATCACCATGCCGCCGCCATCGCCCGTGCAGGTATGGGCGGAGGTGCAAGAGAGATAGGCGCGACCATAACCGCCGGTGGCCAGCACCACCATCTGCGCGCGGAAACGATGGATCGTGCCATCTTCCAGGCACCAGGCCATTACGCCACGGCACGCGCCGTCCTCGTCCATGATCAGATCAAGGGCGAAATACTCAACGAAGAACTCCGCATCGTGCTTCAGACATTGCTGATAAAGAGTGTGCAGAATGGCATGGCCGGTGCGGTCGGCGGCGGCGCAGGCGCGCTGTGCCGGCTCCTTGCCATATTCCTTCATATGGCCGCCGAAGGGGCGCTGATAGATCTTGCCGTCCTCGGTGCGGGAGAAGGGCACACCGAAATGCTCCAACTCGTAAATCGCCGGAACCGCCTCACGGCACATATACTCGATGGCGTCCTGGTCACCGAGCCAGTCAGACCCCTTCACGGTGTCATACATGTGCCAGCGCCAGTTATCCTCTCCCATATTGCCGAGCGAGGCACCAATGCCACCTTGCGCCGCCACTGTATGAGAGCGGGTGGGGAACACCTTAGTGATGCAAGCGGTCTTTAGACCAGCAGCCACCATGCCCAAAGTAGCGCGCAGACCGGAACCGCCCGCGCCAACCACAACCACATCATAAGTATGGTCAATAATATTATAGGCCCCGTTGGAGGGCTTGGAGATCGCGTTCATTGGGCCCCTCGTTCAGGAGAAAGCGAGTTTGAGGACGGAAACAGCGGATGCCAGCGCCAGGAAGATAATCACACCCTTGACCACAAGCAGGGCAAGCAGGCGTTTGGCTTCATTTGGCACATAGTCCTCGATCACCACCTGCACCCCCATGGAAAGGTGGTAAAACATGATGACGATCAGCGCGAGAAACAGCGCGCTGTTCCACGGCTCGGCCATATAGGCGGCCATGTGAGCACGGTCCGCGCCAAGCAGAATAATGACCGACACCACGAAATAAAGAGACAACGGCAGCAGGGCGGCAGCGGTCATGCGTTCCGCCCACCAGTGAGCCGCCCCGGATTTTGCCGAACCTAGACCACGCGCGCGGCTGAGAGCGCTACGGCGCATGGTGATCGAAGGTGTTTTATCTTGCATGCTCATCTCTCTCACCACACCAGAAAAGCGATGACCCAGAAAACGACGGTCAGCACGATCGTCGCCGCGAATGCCAGCTTACCGCTGCGATGCATGTCTGGAAGCTCAAAGCCCTTGCCAGCATCCCACGACAAGTGTCTGACACCATTACAAAAATGATAAAAGAGCGCCACCGTGAATCCAAACAGGACCAACATCCCGATCCAGGACGCAAAGAAAGCCTGGATAACTGAGAAAGCACCATCGCTGGATGCGGCGCAAACCAGCCAAAGCGTCATCAAAATCGTGCCAACCCCAAGTGCACAGCCAGTGATGCGGTGCAAAATGGACGTCGCCGAAGAGGTTTGGAACCGATAGGCACTGCCGAGCATAAAAGGAGAGATCGGCCGGCGGACAAGCTTGCCCTCGGAATTACGCCCTATCATGAGGGCTTCGCGGACATCCTTCATGGGAAACCTTTCTGTCAGGTCATTTCAGCCATTATGTTGCAGGTGCTTAGTCCCGGCGGCAGAGCCGGTCAACGATTCGGATTGAAACCCTGCCCTGCTTACATTCCCGAGGGCGAGATTTGATAAATCGAAACGGTCTTTTCGCACGCATCCTCCAACTCCAAACTTACCGGAACGCAATATTCCGCCAGCTTTTCTCCGGGACACATGGGGCTGTATTTACGACCGGGATCAGCCAGGAGAACGATACTGCATTTTGCTTGCCGCCACAGCCAAGGCAATATACTGGCGGACATCTGCCGCTCATAACATATATCGCCCGCGACAATCACATCCCAGCGCCCCTCGCGGCCAACAACATCCTCGCCCCTCACGGACAGATCAACTCCATTCAACGCCGCGTTAAGCGCCACCGCTTCAGCGGCGAGGGAATCAATTTCAGCAGCCTCAACCCAGCCCGCCCCGGCCCTCGCCGCCGCGATGCCGGCCAGCCCACAGCCTGCCGCAAAATCCAAAACCGATTTTCCGCGCACAATTTCTGGATTGTCTGTAATGTAACGCGCCAAAGCTTCCGAGCCAGGCCAGGCAAACGCCCAATAAGGTGGCGCAACATCATGAATTTGCAAAAATTCTTCCGTGGCCTGCCATAAAGGCGTCAACTCTGAGGCAAGGTAAAGCTTAATCTCCGGCACCAACGACGAAGCATTTACGACAGTGGTGGATTTGACGAAATTTCCAGGCTCCGCCCCCATCACCGCCTGTTCAGGCGGGTTGTTGGAATTTTTTTGAAATTACAGACGGATACACCTGATTAGTCTCACCGGTTTTTCCCGCGTGATAGGTATCCGAAAGTTCAGCCAACAGCCGCTCAATATGATCCCTTGCCCGTGTTTCTTTCGCCATGCGGGTGGCGGTAGGCCAAAGGAACAAGGAGGCCTGCATGCATATAGCCAAAGCCCCCAGCCCGTGCCTGCCCGTCGCAAAAAACGTCAGACAGGGAAAAGCAACAGGCGAGGGAATATATTTCATGCTAAGCTCCGGCTAAAAGCCAAAGTTGTATTCTGATTAACTGTACGTCAAGCAAGTTACGCAACCCATCAATCAAAAAAGCTTGAACTCCCGGCATTTAGCCAACGAAGCCATGGTAAACTACTATATATGATTGGTTCACCAGCCCCGCATCAACTCCCGCCGGCCCTGCCATCAATCCTCTTTTGACGGCGCGCCCGTTTTTTCCAAGGCCGCGACGCGTTGCTCCAGCTCGCAAGCCTGTTCCCTGGCGCGCCGCGCCAATTCCGCCATCGCCTCGAACTCCTCACGCGGCACCAAATCCAGCTTGCGCACCACCTCTTCCACCCTGGCCTTCACCAGAGCCGCCAGCTCCTCCTTCAGTCCCGCAAACGCGGAAACAGCTCCGCCGGCAACACCGGCCAGGTCATCAAAAAATTTCGGTCGTTCAGTCATCCGGCAGACCTTCTCTGTTATGCTGCTTCTCCATATAACCCCCCCCATGATATTGGTCACGGGCGGGTCCGGATTTATCGGATCCAATCTTCAAGCAGTCCTCTCCGAGGAGGGACAGGATGTCATCATCGCCGATTGGCTCGGCCATGAAGGCTCAAAATGGCGCAATCTTCTCCGTCACCCTCCGTCTCAGGTCATCCCTCCGGAACAGCTTGAGGAGTTCCTGCTGCATGACACACGGCTGACCACGGTTGTGCATCTTGGCGCCATTTCAGAGACCACCGCAACCGATGCCGATCTGGTCTGGCGAACCAATGTCACGCTCAGCCAGAAGCTCTGGCTCTGGTGCGCGCAACGCCAAGTCAGATTCATATATGCCTCCTCCGCCTCAACCTACGGTGACGGCTCTTCTGGGTTTGACGACGATATGTCCTTGCCCGCCCTGAAAAAACTGCGTCCCCTCAACCTTTACGGCTGGAGTAAGCACGCTTTCGATTTATGGGTGGCACAGCAAATCGCAACCCATGCCCCCACGCCTCCGAACTGGGCTGGCGTTAAATTCTTCAATGTATTCGGACCGAATGAATACCATAAAGGCAAGATGATCTCGGTCGTGAAAGTCAAGCATGACGAGATCGTGGCTGGCGGCCCCGCCAGACTGTTCAAGTCAGACAGGCCCGGCCTAGCCGATGGTGAGCAGAAACGGGATTTCATCTATATCGACGATGTGATCGCTGGGTTGAAATTCATGATGAACACACCTGATATTACTGGAATCTTCAACCTTGGCACGGGAACAGCCCGCTCTTATGCCGACCTCGCCAGAGCTGTCTGCCATGCCAACGGCACATCGGAGCGGATTGAATTCATTGACATGCCCGCAACCCTGCGCGGCCAGTATCAATCCTTTACAGAAGCCCCCATGGCGCGTCTGCGGGCACTGGGTTTCAATCATCAGTTCATCTCCCTTGAAGAGGGAGTGAACGCCTACGTGCAAACCTATCTTCGCCAAACGGACCCTTACCGATGAGCCCGATTATTCTTCCTGTCTTCCCGCGTGGCTTTTATATTGGACCGCTCTTCATCCATTATTATGCCTTGGCCTATATTTGCGGGCTTCTCGCGGGCTGGCGCCTCGTGCGCTACATGGTCACCCGCCCTCCCGTGGCCGCCAATGGCCAACAAGTGGATGATTTCCTTACCTGGGCGGTGCTCGGCGTTATACTTGGCGGCCGCACGGGCTATGTCCTGTTCTATCAACCTGGTTATTTTTTTACCCACCCCCTGGCCATTCCACGAGTCTGGGACGGTGGCATGAGCTTCCATGGCGGCTTTCTGGGGGTTACCGTCGCCATTCTGGCCTTCTGCTGGAAACATAAGCTGCACCCCCTGAGGTTTGCCGACCGTATCGCCGTGGCCGTTCCCATAGGCCTTTTTCTTGGCCGCTGCGCGAATTTCATCAATGGCGAACTATGGGGGCGTCCCGCGCCCGCCGGCTTTCCCCTGGCCATGATCTATCCTGGCGATCCCTACCAACTCCCTCGATACCCTTCGGAATTGATCGAAGCCTCCCTTGAAGGCATTTTATTATTCTGCGTCATGATCATCTGCGCCCGCTCTCCCAATATTCGCCAACGGTCCGGAATGCTGACGGGCATATTTCTGTTGGGCTATGGCGTGGCCCGGATTACAGGCGAGTGTTTCCGTGAACCGGATGCCTTTCTGGGCTTCCTGCCCTTTGGCACCACCATGGGGCAGATCCTCTCCATCCCCATGGTTATCGCGGGCCTTTGTTTCATTATCTATGCGCGTTCCAAGCGTGCAGCCTGAGCGTTTCGACCATTTCATGGCCCGTGCCAACGCCGCTTATTATGCGCGGGGCCGGTTCGGGCGGGATTTCACGACCGCTCCCGAAATCACCCAGGTTTTCGGCGAACTGCTCGGGGCATGGGCCAAGGTGGTTTGGCAAATGCTCGGCGCGCCGCAAGACATCATTCTCGCCGAGGCCGGTCCAGGCCGGGGCGTGCTGATGGCCGATGCCTTGCGTGTATGGCCAACGCCCAATGTGCATTTCATCGAAACCTCTCCCACCCTGAGAGCCGAACAGGCCAGCCGCGTTCCCCACGCCAATTGGCATGCTTCTCTCGCCTCCCTGCCCCCCGGACCGCTGATCCTGATCGCCAACGAGTTCCTGGACGCCTTGCCCGTGCGCCAATTCATCCGCCGGGACGCGGGATGGATGGAACGCCATGTCGCGAATGGCAGTTTCATTGAGTTACCCGCCACTCATACAGGCGCGGCACTGCCGGACGATCCGCCCGGCACCGTACGGGAGGTCAACGAAGCCGCCATCGAATTTTGCACGACCCTGGCCGCACGCGATGCCATAGGATTATTCATCGATTACGGCCCCGCCGATAGCGCCCCCGGAGACAGCATACAGGCCATCCGCGACGGCGCTTATGCCTCTCCCCTTGCAACACCCGGAACGGCCGATATTACCGCTCATGTCGATTTCAGCGCCATCAAGCGGGCGGTCCATACCCAGGGGCCGGTGAAACAGAATTTTTTTCTAACATCGCTTGGCCTGTATCAACGTAGCGATGTTCTCGCCCGCCGGCATCCCGGCAAGGCCTTGGACCTGCGGCTTTCCGTGCAACGCTTGACGGCACCGGAAGCGATGGGCAGCCTGTTCAAGGCGCTGGCTGTCTGCCCAGCCCATCTGCCGCCTCTGCCAGGATTTGCATGACTGAGTTCATTTCTTCTTCCCTGCCGGCCCGCCATGGTTTCTTTACCCGTCATGGCGGCGTTTCGGCTGGGTACTACGCCAGCCTGAATTGCAGTTTTTCATCCGACGACAGGCATAATGTGCGACAAAACCGTGCCCGTGCCGCATCGGCCCTCGGCGCACGGCCTGAAGCCTTGCTGGGTCTCAAACAGGTTCATGGCCCAAAAGTCATCACCGTCACAGCCCCCTGGGACGAAGGGGCCGGTCCCGAAGCAGACGCTTTCGTCACCACCCTCCCAGGGTTAGCCCTTGGCATCATCACCGCCGACTGCGCGCCTGTTCTGTTTGCGGGCGACAATGGCGCCATTGGCGCGGCGCACGCGGGGTGGCGCGGCGCGCTCGCAGGGGTGCTTGAAGAAACCATCCGCGCATTGCGCGCCCTCGGCGCGGAGGCCATCCAAGCCACCATCGGGCCCTGCATTCATCAAAAAAGCTATGAAGTCGGCCATGATCTGCATGATCAAATTCTGTCCGAATCGGACCGGAGCATTGAGTTCTTCACTCCTGGCGATCCAGGGCATTTCCATTTCGACCTTCCCGGCTATTGCATGAGCCGCTTGGCGCGCCTTGGCATTGCAGCCTCGATCCTCCCACATGATACATATGCCGAGGAAACCCTGTTTTTCTCCTATCGCCGCAAGACCTTGCGGCAAGCCCCCGCGACCGGCCACCAAATCTCCGTCATATGCTCATGAAACGCGCCTCTTTTCTTTTAGCTGTTCTTCTTACGGGGTGCGGCACCCTACCCCAGCCTTTTTATGGCAACCCTGGCCCGGCCGCCGCCAAGTTGGCGGTTCCCCCGGCTCCTGTTCTGATGGTGCCCACACCAAGCACCGCCCTCCTAGGCAACGACGCCGCGCCAATTTACGCGCGCGATCTCGCCGGTCAACTCGCGGCCTATGATGTACCCAGCGTGGCGGGACCAGTACAAAAAGATAACTGGCATTTGCAAATTACCGCCACGCTCAGCGGAAACAAGGTCATTCCATCCTACGATGTCATCGGGCCCGATGGAAAATCCTACGGGAAAGAAACCGGCAAACCAGTCGGCGCGAAAGAATGGGCCGATGGCGACAAGACGGCCCTCGCGCAAACCGCCTCAGCCGACGCCCCCAGCTTGTCGAAGCTGATGACACGAATCAACGCCAATATTCAGCACAGCAACCCCCACTCACTGGAAAACCGGACACCCCGCATTTTCATCGGTACAATCACCGGTGCGCCAGGCGATGGCGACACATCCTTGCCAACGGATTTGTCGCGCGCCCTGCAAGGCCCCAATCTGGAGCAAGTCAAGGACAAGCAACAGGCTGATTTCACGGTCACAGGCAAGGTAAAGGCAACCCCTCAGGGGCAAGGGAAACTACTCGTGGAACTGGATTGGACCGTGCGGGACACAAACAACCGCGTTGCGGGCAAGGTTACCCAGATACACGAACTCTCCCAAAGCGACGTTTCACCCTATTGGGGCGATGTCGCCGCCGCGGCCACCAAGGAGGCTGCCGGAGGCATCTTGAGTGTCATCCAAAACGAGATTCTCAAGAAGACGTCCAAACCCGAACCGGCGGGTAAATGAATTGCCCGTCTATTCGCGCCTCAACAACCGGCCATTGATGAATTCCGCCACGCGTCCCGCGCGAAAAGCCGCACGCAGCCCTTCCTCGTCATACTCCTCGCGCACCCAGTCCAAGAACTGTTTCCTACCTTCCGCGGTTTGCTGATACAACCGCACGAAATCATCCAAAATTCCTGTTTTTGAATGTTTTATATGGCCAAACCGCCAGGAGAGCTGCCGCATGGCCTCGGCCGCCGTTCCGCCATTGATCAGGATATAAAGCCCAGCCACCAACCCCGCCCTGTCCGCGCCCGATTTACAGTGAATCAAGGCTGGACCCTGCATCTGCTGAAATATGCCCGCCAAACGAAGGATTCGCTCCTTATGCGGCGCCCCTCTGGATTCGAAGGCCATATCGTAAAAATCCAGCCCAAGACGCCGTGCTTCCTCGCGTGAGAGCGCATCGGAGCCGTTCTTGGCTTGTCCTCGTAAATTGATAAGGCTTTTCAGCCCTACCTTGCGGGCGAAACGGCGTAAATTACCCGGGGTGGGATGGTTGGATCGATAGAGCTTGCCAGGTACCACCACGGCAAAATTGGTCCAAAGCAGACGTAACACGGCATGATCCACAAACAATGCGTCCAGCCAGGCATTGCGCCGCCCCTTCCTGGTCGTGATGTCCCCCTTATAGATCGTATCCATGGCTGGCGCTGTAGCGCATTTTTGCTCTGCCCCAAACTGTGCTTAACCACGCGACCATGACCACAACCGCATCCACGCCTGCCCTTATCAGCCGTCTATGGCGCGAGCATGTCCGCAATTACCGCTGGCGGATTGTCTTAATCGTCGTCACGACGCTGGTGATGTCCGGCGCAACAGCGCTCTACCCCGTCCTGATCGACTGGGCTTTCACCATGTTTGCCCGCAAGGACCCGCGTATCCTCTATCAAGTGCCGCTGATGGTGCTGGCCGTGACGGCCATTAAGGGCCTGTCCATGTATTTCCAGGCCGTTTTGACACAAGACATGGTGCTTCTGGTCATCCGCCGTCTGCAACTGGCCATGTTCCGGCATCTGACCGCGGCGTCCCTGTCGCGTGTGGAGCGCGAGGCCCCCGCCCAACTCGCCGCCCGCTTCACGACCGACGCCACTGTCATCCGCGAAGCCATGACCCGCGCCGTCAATGCCGTGGCCGATGCCGCGACGGTCATCGGTCTGGTGGTCACCATGATCACTATCGATTGGAAGCTCAGCCTGATCGCGGCCTTGATTTACCCGATCGCCGTCATACCCGTGCAGAAAATCGGCAAACGCATGCGCCGCGCATCCGGCGGCATGCAGGAGCGCATGGGGCAAGCCGCTGCCGTGCTGAATGAAAGCTTCTCCCAAGCTCGCACTGTCCGGGCCTATGGCCTCGAAACACATGAACATTCACGCGCGGAAAAAACCTTCGCCGACCTCTATACCGCATTGATCCGCATGACGCGCGTCCGTTCACGTCTTGACCCGATGCTGGAAGTGCTCGCCGGTGTAGCGGTCGCGGGCGTCATCGGCCTGGAAGGCTGGCGAAATGCGACAGGCGGCGCTGGTGTCGGCAATTTCATGGGGTTCGTCTCGGCCCTGCTCATCGCCGCCCGCCCCCTACGCGCGCTCGGCACCATGAATGCCGCGATTCAAGAAGGGCTCGCCGGTCTGGTGCGTGTCTTCCAAGTGATCGACGAACCTCCCGCGATCGCCGACAGCGCGGATGCCGTGATGTTGCCCCAAGGACCAGGAGAAGTCGTCTTCGATCATGTCGCCTTCGCCTATCCAGACGGCCGCCCCGGCCTGAAAAACCTCAGTTTCAGAGCCGCTCCAGGAAAAATGCTCGCCCTTGTCGGCACTTCCGGCGCCGGCAAATCGACCGCCTTGGCTCTCATTCCCCGGCTTTACGACCCCAATGAAGGTCATATTTTCATAGATGGCTCGGATATAGAGCATGTCACCCTGAACTCCTTGCGCGGCTCCATTGCCTATGTGGGGCAGGAAGCCTTGCTGTTCGACGACACGATCAGCGCGAATATCCGCCTTGGCCGCCCCGACGCGACAGACGAAGAGATCACCGCCGCGGCTGATGCCGCCGCCTGCGGTTTCATCGCCGACATGCCCGAGGGCTTCGCCACCCGTGTCGGTGTGAACGGCCAACGCCTCTCCGGTGGCCAGCGCCAGCGCGTGGCCATCGCCAGGGCCATCCTGCGCAATCCACGCATCCTGTTGCTGGATGAAGCAACAAGCGCCCTCGATACTGAGAGCGAGGCCCTGGTGCAAGCGGCGCTGGCCCGGCTCCGGGAGGGGCGTACAACTATTGTTGTAGCACACCGGCTTTCCACTGTCCGCGATGCGGATCAAATCGTCGTCATGTCGGATGGGCGAGCCGTGGAAACCGGATCACACGAGGCCTTGCTGGCTCAAAACGGCGCCTTCGCCAAGCTGGTCAGGGCGCAGGCCCTGGCGGCCTGACCATGTCGTACAGGCTCGTCATCGCCGTCAGCGCCGCTTTTTTTGGAGCCGGGGCATTTTGGATGTTCCTGCCCCTTCTGTCCGTCGCGCTACGCAACCAGGGCGTGGGAGATCTTTGGGTCGGCATCATCTCAGGTCTGCCATGGGCCGGATTGCTGGCCATGTCGGTCTTCATTCCCGCCATTATCCGCAGACTTGGACTGCAACGCATGGTACTCACGGGCATGGTGGCCGCCGCGCTGGTTTTCCTTGGTTTCGCCATCACCCATAACATTCTGCTCTGGAGTCTGCTCTGCCTGATTATGGGAGCCGCCTTGGCGCTGCGCTGGGCCGGGCTGGACACCTGGATGAATGGCAGCTTTCCCGCCCATCTGCGCGGCCGCCTTACAGGCCTTTATGAATTGATCCTGAGCGGCTCGATGGCGGTGGGGCCTGGTGTGCTGGCAATCTCCGGCAGCACTGGACAGGCTCCCTTCATCGCGGGCGCCATCGTCACGGCGGCAGCGGCCATCCTGATGCTCTTTACCGGGCGGGAAGCACCACACACCACCCAGCCCGGCATGAAACCCATGCGCCAGCGCGATATTGTGCTGCGTGAGCCCGCGGCTTTCATCGGTATTTTTCTTGTCGGCCTCACGGAAGCCAGCAACCTGTCGCTTTTGCCGCTTTTCGGCCTTTCTCGCGGCCTTTCCGTCCATCTCGCGGCCCTTCTGGTGGTCGCCGTACAAGCGGGCGCGGCTTTGGGGGCTGTGCTGATCGGTACCCTCGCGGACCATCTGGACCGACCGAAGCTGCGTAATCTCACCGCCTGCGCCATGGTCGCGCTGCCTCTTGGCTTGGCCCTCAACCTTCAGGCGGGGATCTGGCCCTGGCTGACCGCATGGGGCATAGCCCAAGGCGGACTATTCACCCTTGGAATCGTGTTTCTCGCCTCATGCTATTCAGGCCTGGAATTGGCCAGCGCCATGTCGCTCGCAATGGTCGTCTACACCCTTGGCGGTATTGCCGGGCCACCTATCTTAGGATTTTGCATGGCCAATATGGGGCCCGCGGGCTTCCCGGTTGGCTTAACCACCTTGGCCCTGACCGGCTGTTGCGGCATTTTGTCCATCCGGCAGGCGGCAACATCCAACCCCGCTTCCTGACCGCTGTCCGCCCGCGCCAAGGCCGGCCCACACGGTTGCGTGTCCGGTCATTACCGCGCCAACGCCCCAAGCTAGGCGTGGAGCGCTCTCAATGCCCGCCGCCCGATGTCCCTGCGGCAAAACCCATCCTCCCAATCCAATCGGTCGATGGCTTCATAGGCGCGGGCCAACGCCACCGATAGATCCGTGCCGATGGCATTCACGGCCAGAACCCTGCCACCATTGGCTAAAACCCCCTCCTGCTCGGCCATGGTTCCAGCATGGAAAATCGTTACATCAGGCAAACAACCAGCCTCCTCCAGGCCATAAATCTCACTACCCGTGGCATAGGCTCCCGGGTAGCCCTTCGCGCACATCACCACGGTCGCGGAGCCTCCTGTCCGCCACGCGACCCGCACATCCGCCAATTCACCGGCCACCGCCGCGCGCAACACCGCCAGCAGGTCGGATTCGAGCATTGGCAGAATCGTCTCACATTCCGGATCCCCGAAACGGACATTGAACTCAATCAGCTTCGGCCCATCCGCCTCCACCATCAAACCCGCGAACAAAAACCCCCTGAACGGCGTCCCGCGGTTCTTCATTTCCTTGAGAGCCGGCCTCACGATCTCCTCCATGCCGCGGCGGATTACATCCTCCGTGGCCCAAGGCGGATTAAAAATGGCTCCCATGCCTCCCGTGTTCGGACCAGTATCCCCCTCTCCGACACGCTTATGATCGGCGGCGGCACCAAAGAACAACGCCTCTTCGCCATCGCACAAGGCAAAGACGGAAATCTCTTCTCCCACCAAGCATTGTTCGATCACCACTTCCGCCCCCGCCGCGCCATGAACCTTATCCTCCATGATCGCGGTGATGGCTTCATGTGCCTCATCCAGCGTCATCGCGACGACAACCCCCTTGCCAGCCGCCAACCCGTCCGCCTTGACCACGATCGGAGCGCCCGCCGCTTCAACATAGGCATGGGCGGTTTCAGCATCGGAAAATTTTTCCCATCGCGCGGTTGGAATACCCGCCGCATCAGCAACCTGCTTCGTGAAAATCTTGCTTCCCTCAAGAGCCGCCGCCGCCTGGGATGGCCCGAAGCAGGCGATTCCCGCCTCCAACAATGCATCGGCGATCCCGCCCACCAACGGCGCTTCCGGTCCTGGCACGACAAGGTCAATCTTCTGATCTTTCGCAAACGCCACGATACCGGCTATATCCACCGTCCGCAAAGGCACATTTTCGGCGATCGCCGCCGTACCGGGATTTCCCGGTGCGACGTAAAGCTTGGTCAACAGGGGGCTCTTGGCGATCGCCCAGGCCAACGCATGTTCCCGTCCACCCGAACCGACAATCAAAACCCTCATATCGTACCCCCTCTATGACCGGAGCGCGCTGTATCATAATCTTCCCTCATGAGCGAAACCGGCCAGAACACCCCCGAATTCACAGTCTCTGAAATCGCCAGTGCCGTAAAACGCACATTGGAGGGTTCATTCAGCCGCGTCCGGGTTCGTGGGGAAATCACCGAACTCAGAGCTTACGCATCCGGACATCAATATTTTGCCCTCAAGGATGAAAACGCCAAAATCCGCGCGATTATCTGGAAAGGTGCTGCCTCCCGCATCGGTCTAAAGGCTGAAAATGGCGTTGAGGTCATCGCCACGGGCAAGCTGACCTCCTATCCCGAGCGTTCGGAATACCAATTGATCGTCGAAAGGCTGGAATATGCCGGCGTCGGCGCTTTATTGGCACGAATCGAAGCCCTGAAAACAAAACTCCATGCGGAAGGGCTATTCCAGCGCAAGCGGGCATTGCCTCTCCTGCCGCGGGTCATCGGCGTGATCACCTCGGCCCAAGGTGCTGTCCTGCAAGATATTAAAACCACCATTGCCCGCAGGTTTCCTCGCCCCATTCTGCTCTGGCCCGTCCCTGTTCAAGGCGACGGAGCGGCCGATAAAATCGCCACCGCGATCACGGGGTTCAACAATTTGCCCGCCGACTTCCCCCAACCGGATGTGCTGATCGTCGCCCGCGGGGGCGGAAGCCTGGAAGATCTGATGGCTTTCAACGAGGAAAGCGTGGTTCGCGCCGCGGCGGCCAGCCGGATACCCCTGATCTCCGCCGTCGGTCACGAAACCGACACAACCTTGATCGATTTCGCGTCCTCCCGTCGCGCGCCAACCCCAACGGCAGCCGCTGAAATGGCGGTTCCCGCCAGGCTGGAATTATTGGCAGATCTTGGCCAACAGACCGCGCGCCTCGACGGTGCGCTAGCGCGCCGCACGACACAAGCCTCCGCCTCTCTGGAACGAGCCGCCTCGAAACTGCCCGACCTGCCCGCCATGCTCGGTACCATCCGGCAGCGGCTTGATGACCGGGCTGAACGCCTGACGCTGGCCTTGCCAAATTACATATCAGCCCGTCGGGCTCGGTTGGAAAGGCTGGTTCCACGCCATCCGCGCGAGATATTGACCGGGCTAAACGGACGCGTCGAGTTTCTGGGGCATAGATTGACGAAGTCCCTGCCCGACCTCATGCGCATGGCCCAAAAGCGGTTTGAAGCCACCTCCTATCGTCTAATCCAGCCAAGCGGTGAAATCGCAAAGCGGCAAGCCGCGCTGGCATTGTTGATCCAACGCCTCTCCCCCCAGATCCACAATCGCCGAAAGGAAGCATCGATTAGGCTGGAAACTCTGGCCTCCCGGCTGGAATCGGTCTCTTACCAGCGCGTCCTCGCGCGTGGCTTCGCCCTCGTCACCACGACACGCGGAACCCCCATCACGGCCGCCGCGGACATTTCCCCAGGCACCACACTGCGCCTAAGGTTTGCAGACGGACAAGCCACCGTGAAAGCCTCAGGCATGCCTAAACCCGCCCAACTCGATCTGGATTTGTAACAACAGCCGTCCAAGCTTGAACCGGCGGCCTTTCAGGTCCAGATTCACGGTGATGAGCAAAGCCTGCCCGACCCGCCAATGACCGAAGCTGCAAGGGCCCTGCCCGGCGATCATTGGCGTGAATGCCCGCATTGCGGCCAGCTTTCCCGCCTCAGCCAATGCCAGCCTGGTCTCATCGCCGAATGCCCGAGATGCGGGAGCACATTATGGCGTGTCCGCCGGGCAAACATCAATTTCCCGCTGGCCTGTGCCATCGCCGGGCTGCTATTTTATATTTTTGCCCTGGTCGCTCCCTTCATCGAGATAACCGCCTATGGGCGCTTCGCCATGGCCCGAATCGAAACCGGGCCCGTTCGCCTCTCCGATGCCGGATGGGGCTTGGTCGGCTCCCTGGTTTTCGCGGTCACGCTGGTCGTTCCAGGCATAAAGCTTGGCATCGTGATTGCCACTCTTCTGGGAATCGAAAGCCACCTGCCAAAAACACCTCTCAGGGCGCTGTTCCGGTGGTATGCACTGCTATCCCCCTGGGCCATGATCGACGTATATTTACTTGGATTTCTCGTGGCCTATACCCGTTTGACGGGAATGTTCACGGTTCATCTGGATACGGCACTTTACGCGTTGATCGGCTTGATGATTGCCCTGGCGGCCGTCGATGCCAGCCTCGATCAGGAGATGATCTGGCGAAAGCTGGATGAGAGCGACAAGCAGCCGCCCTCACCCACATCCGATATCCTCAGCTGTGAGATTTGCGGGCAGGTTAATCACACATCTCCGGGGCATTTATGCCAACGCTGCCATTCCCCGCTATATCCGCGCAAGCCCGCGAGCATCTCCAGAAGCTGGGCTTTCACCATCGCGGCGGCCTGCCTTTATATCCCGGCAAATCTTTACCCTTTCATGAGTCTCACAAGCCTGGCACAGACACAATCCTACACGATCCTAGGCGGAATTATCGAGTTGGCCGATGCCGGCCTCTGGCCCTTGGCTCTGCTCGTGCTTTTCGCCAGCATCACCATCCCCCTGCTCAAACTAGCGGGACTTGCCTATATGCTGATTGGCACCCAACGCGGCACCACACGCCATTTACGTGGCCGCACCACCATATATAAAGTGATCGACTTCATTGGGCGCTGGTCGATGATCGACATCTTCATGGTTTCCATCCTCGTGGCGCTTGTGCATTTCGGCCGTTTCGCCAACGTGTCCGCCAATGTAGGGGCCATGTGCTTCGCCGCCGTCGTGGTTCTGACCATCCTCGCCGTCAATACTTTCGACCCCAGGTTAATGTGGGACCATCATAAGGAACCCGAGGCATGAGCAACCAGGACGCCCCGGAAACTCCCTCTCCCACGCCTCCACGCGCCAAGCTCCGGCGCCAGAGCTTCCAGATGGTCTGGCTGGTGCCAATCGTGGCGGCGATCATCGCGGGCTATCTCGGGTATAGGACAATCATGGAGCAAGGGCCGCTCCTCACCCTTACCTTCACAAGCGCGGACGGGCTGCAAGCCGGTCAAACACAAGTCAAATACAAGGCCGTCGCCTTGGGGACGGTGGAAAGCATCGATCTGGCGAAGGACAATACCCATGTCATCGTCAAGGTCCGGATGAATCATGTCGGCACGCGTTTTCTAAACTCCAACGCCCGTTATTGGGTCGTACGGCCACGGCTGAATTTCTCCGACATGTCATCCTTTGAAACGATCGTTTCAGGTGTTTATATTTCTGTCGATCCAGGAAAACCTGGAGGACATTATGAAAGTCATTTTGTCGGCCTGGAACAACCCCCAGGTGTCCGTTCCGACGAACCTGGGCGCACCTACACGCTGACCGCCCATAAGCTTGGCTCCATCGCCTCGGGCTCTCCGGTTTTTTACCGCGATGTCACCGTGGGCGAGGTTTTGGGCTACGACATGGGCGATGGTCTTGGCCCCATCAAGATCAGCATCTTCATCCGCGCGCCATTCGACAATCTTGTTCGCCCAGGTAGCCGTTTCTGGGACTCCTCCGGCATAGCCTTCGGCATCAAGGGCGGTGTCCTGCAATTGCAATTGCAATCCTTGCAGGCGGTGATCGCTGGCGGCATCACCTTCAACCTTCCTCCCTCGTCCCGCGATGAGAGCCCCAGCCAGGACGATGCCAGTTTCCGGCTTTACGCCTCGCAACAACAGGCTGAGTCGGCGGCATATAGCAACCAGATTCAAGCCGTCAGCTATGTAACCAGCAATGTCAACGGCCTAACCCCGGGCTCTCCGGTCAATGCTCTGGGCATCCAGGTGGGCGATGTCACGAGCGTAAATCTTGTTCTAAGTCCAAAGTCCGGCCAAGCGAAGGTCCGAATTGGCATGCAGCTATTACCCCAAAAACTTCTGGAACAAGCGAAAGATGGAACCATTCCCCATCCACTGCAGTTTTTCCAGCGTTTCGTGGACAATGGCATGCGGGTCGAAATCGGCTCCTCCAATTACGTCACGGGCCAAAAAGAGATCAACCTGGTCATGGAACCCAAGGCCAAGGCGCCCGTAAAGGTCTACAAGGAAGGCAATGCCATCGTCCTTCCCTTCAAGCAGGGCGGACTGGATGCAACCCTAGCCAATGCAGCCGACATCACCGCCAAAATCGACCAGATGCCGTTTCAGGAAATTGGAGATAATCTGAATAAATTGCTGAAGACCGCAAACGGCACCTTGGGGGCTCCTCAGGTGAAGATATTGCTCACGCAACTCTCGGCGACATTGAAAACCGCCGATACCACCTTGCAAGACATACATCAGGGTTTCGGCCAGGATTCCGATTTTCAGAGAAGCCTGATGCAAATTCTGAATCAAACCACCACGACGCTGCAATCCTTGCAGGCGCTGGCAACCTATCTCAACCAACATCCGCAATCGATGATCTTTGGAAGGAACGGTTCATGAAACGGCGGTTTATCATCGCCTCATCCTGCGCGGCCCTGCTGTCTGGCTGCACATCCGCTCCTGTTCACAATTGGCGGATCGTCGCGTTGCCTGGACCGATCCGTCATGGCAGCGGCATACGTGTCGGTGTGCGTAGCATTGGCCTGCCGAGCCCCCTCAATCAGACAGGTGTTCCCAAGCCCGGCGGTCTTTATGCCGCCAACACGTTCCCAAACGACTTGTGGGCCGGCCCCCTTGCCTCAATGCTGCAAACGACCATGGTCGAGAATTTAGCCCAACGCCTGCCAGCCGATACCATTCTGGCGGATGGAGGCGCCATTGGCGCCTCTCCCGACCAAATTGTGGAAATACAGATTTTCTCCTTCGCTCCGGACGCTTCCGGAACCGTCAAACTAGCCGCTCAGTTCGGCACTCGTCCTACTGGTAAACAAGATTGGAATCTAAGCAATTTCACAGCCAGCGCGGCTGGCGGTCAAACCGCCGACACCATCACCGCCGCAATGAGCCAACTTTGGAGCCAAGCCGCAAATCACCTCGCCACCATGCTCGCTTGAAGCTAAATCGCCCTCACGATCATGGTCGCCACGTCCAGATCAAAGCTGCCATCCGGAGCAATGGCGAAATACCGGCCGACAATGTCTGGTGCGCCGCGCTGAAGCCCTAAAATCGCTTCCACCATATGCACCGGCGTGTGCGTGCGCTTCACCCAGCTTTCAAACTCCATACGCACCCGGCGGGTCGTGCAACTCTGAACGGCAAACCCCGCCTCAGCCAATGCCCCGCACCATTGCGCGACAGCATAGTTACGGACATGCGAGGGATCGCGCAGTAACTCCATCGCTTGCAGATGGGTATCGGATACGCTTCCGGGCGGCGCGACTGTATCGATAAACACCCCCACGGCCCCCATATCGGCAACCCGGCGCGCCTCCCGCAATCCGCCGGAAAAATCAACCCAATGATGGGCGCTAAAACGGCACAGAACAGCATCGAAGCTTGCATCGCCAAACGGCAGTTTTTCCGCTGGCGCCAGACACGTCTCGATATTGTTCAGCCCTTTTTCCCGAGCGGTCCTGGCCACGGCATCCAACATGCTTGGCGTCACGTCGCATGCCGTCACATGTGCGGCATATAAGGCCGCCCGATAGCTCACATGTCCCCCGCCACACCCCAAATCCAGCGCTTTAGAAATGTCTCGACGACTTAAAACAATCTCCATCTCGTCCAAATCAGTTCCCGATGCGTGGACCTGACTTTGCACGTAGGCTTCTGCTCGATCGCCATAATGCGATGCCGCGAAATTTTCCTGACTCATCTTTGCCTCCTAAAATCTTCATCAAGCTAACAACGGATTCAAACTGGTATAAGCAGCAAAATTATACTGGTATAAAATTCACCATGAACGACACACCACAACGCAAGGCGCTTGGAGCCTTCATTCGCGCCCGGCGTGAGGCGCTTATTGCGGAACATGCCATGGGTCGGCGGCGCACCTCTGGCCTGCGCCGGGAGGAAGCCGCACAACGCTGCGGGCTAAGTACAACGCTTTACACCTGGATCGAACAAGGGCGAGACACATCCCTGACCACCAGGACACTTACGTTGCTGTCAGAGGGATTGAACCTCACACCGGTGGAACGGGCATATCTGTTTGAACTTGGCCGACGGCGCGATCCCGCAACCATCGCCCCCTTACCTGCCTTGTCTCCCCTTCCACCGGCCCTGCTGGCATCGCTGAACGTCATTCAGGCCCCAACCTATGTGCTGGATGCGCGTTTCACCGCACGCGCCTGGAACCCGGCCGCCCGCGACCTATTTGCCCCCTGGTATCAAAGCCAGGAAGCCAACCTGCTGCGCTTTGTCTTTCTCGTTCCCACGGCGCGTATCTTCATTCAGGATTGGGCAAGCAATGCACGACGTTTGGTGGCGGAATTCCGTGGGGAAACCGTCCGCGCACCGGAAGATCCTCACCGCGCCCGGCTGCTTGATGAACTACATCAAAGCTCTTCTGATTTCAGGCAATTTTGGAAAGCTCAGGATGTCCAGTCCCGAAGCGGCGGTAATCGGTGCTTCCTCCACCCGGTCAAGGGCTTGCTTCATTATACGCAAGTCAATTTTCTGTATGCCAGCCCGGAACCATACAGATTGACCATTCTCCTGCCTCACTCCAGCCAAGCAATCAGCGAGGAAACCGTGATAAGCGACAAAATCGTGGACACCAATATGGCACGAGAGGTAATCGCCGCTTCCCGGTCGTAAAGCTTGGCCAACATGAAGGGCCCCGTGCCAATTGGCAATGCCGCCATGATAACAGCTGTTTCCGCCCAGACAGGCGGCATTGGCCATACCCAATAAGCCAGCACCAGCGTAATGGCCGGCTGCACGATCAACTTCAGGCCAACCAAGCGTAAAATGACTCCTTCCTCCTTGGATGCGCTTGATTGCGCCAGGAACAAACCAATCGTCACCAAGGCACAAGGGCTGGCAGCGGCCCCAAGCAGGCTCGTCATATGAAACACCGGCGCCGGCAGACTGAAACCGGTCTCACCACGCAAAAACGCAGCCACCATCCCCAGCAATGGAGAAAAAATCAGAGGGTTACGCAGCAAGGACACCAGCACCTTGAAGATGGTGGCATGCCAATCTGGCATTTCCTGAAGATCAAACTCTATCAGTATGATCGCGCCAGCGAACAGCACGCAGGCGATGACGATGGTCGCGATGATCGACGGCACCAGACTACCTGGCCCTATCGCGGCCAGACAAAGGGGAATACCCATATAGCCGGTATTTGAATAGCTGGCATTCAGCCCTTCGATGGCGCGATCCGCCAGCCTGTGCCCGTCCGGCCGGTTTCTTCCACCAAACAAGAAGGATAAACCAAAAGTTGCAACGGCACCGATGGTAAATGCACCAATATAACCTAAATGATCGATCTGATCCCACATGATCTGGGCCATGGCCTGAAACAACAAAGCGGGCAGCGCCAGCCAGACCACGAATTTATTCAGACTATCCGTTGCCTCTGGCCCCAAAATACCACGCCGCGCGGCCAAATAACCAAGCAGAATCAGCGCGAAAACCGGAAAAACCGACGCAACAACGTGATACATACTGCCCTAATTTCAGATTGACGCCAAAGCCGCAAGAGCTTTTGACACATCCCGTCCAAATGCTGACAAAACCCGTCCCCCCGCCTATGAAATCAGGAAGGAATCAATGGGAGAAGTAAATGTCAGAAATCCTGATCGCCAAGGAAGGAACATTGGGCCATATCAAGCTCAATCGTCCCAAGGCAATTAACGCCCTGACCCATGAGATGATTGCTTCCATCTCAACCGCACTGGCCACGTTCGCCGCCGATGACGGTATCAGCGCCGTGCTGGTAACAGGCGAAGGTGAACGCGGCCTCTGCGCGGGGGGAGATATTCGAGCCCTTTATGAGCATCGCGCCTCCGGTCAATCGTTCGGCATGGCTTTCTTTCGCGACGAATATCGTATGAACGCCCAAATCTCCGCCTTTCCTAAGCCCTATATCGCTTTCATGGATGGCATCACGATGGGCGGCGGCGTGGGCGTCTCAGCCCATGGCTCCGTCAGAATCGTCACCGAGCGTACTCGGTTGGCAATGCCCGAGACAGGCATCGGCTTTTTTCCTGATGTCGGCGCCTCCTGGCTGTTATCCCGCGCTCCAGGAGAATTGGGGACTTATCTAGCCTTGACCGGCCAGAGCGTCACAGGCGCCGATGCCATCCTGGCCGGATTGGCGGACAAATTCGTGCCTAGCATCCGACTGCCGGAACTCGGCGATGCGTTAACCAGACTTCCCCGCACCGCGTCCACCGCCCAAGCCATGGACATCGTAACGCCGCTTTGTGAAACAATCACGGCACCATTATCGCCCTATCTTGAAGACATCAACCAGCTTTTTAGATTTGACGATGTCAGGAAAATTATCTCGGCATTAAAACAAGCAAACACGGATTTCGCATATCAGACACTGGAGATCATGGCATCAAAATCTCCAACCTGCATGCAGGTGGCACTACGCCTGATACGCCTTGCCCGCCACGCTCAAACACTGAACATCTGCCTGCAGCAGGAATATACAGCCTGCGCGCACGTTCTCACCACCAATGAATTTTATGAAGGTGTGCGTGCGGCCGTGGTAGACAAAGATCGCATGCCAAAATGGCACCCCTCATCATTGGATGGGGTAACCGAAACATTGATTAACCCCTATTTCACAGCATCCGTCGAAAAGCTGTTTTAAAGCAAATCAATGAGCATTCTCTGCTTTTTCGCCATCCCGCCGCATGCAATTTCCGAAACTACCTTATCGTCAAATCGCCGTACAAAACATGATATGTGACTGTAAACCCCTCGGATGAAGCGCTGAGAATTCTCTTCATCGCGGCATTCGGCAATGGTTGGCGCCCCGCCGGAGGAGAGTGGGCACCAATCATTTTCAGCGCCTTAAGAAAAGCCAAACCATTGGCATGACTTTCCTGAAAAAACTCTTCTCCGATCTTGCCGTTCAAACCCACGGGCCAGGGAAATGCATCAGATTTTGGATAATCATACATTCCGGCCTGAAGTCCAAGCCTCTTCAGCAGCTCTCTCCATTCCAAAAAATTCAGGCTCCCTAATGTCGCAAAGGCCAAGCATCCATTTTCATTCAACAACAAGGCCAAACGCGCAATCGCCCCTTGCAGATCCGCGAACCATTGCATCGCCAGGCTGGAGACTATCAGGTCAAAATGTCCCAAGGATAAATCAGGAAACTCTCCGTTCATCAGGTTAAACGAAGCCTGTCCCGCTAATTTTTTCCGGCAAATTTCAAGCATTGGAGGGGAAATATCGGTCAGTACCAATTCCGCTTCAGGAAACCGTCTTGCCAGGATCTGGCTCAATGCTCCCGTACCACAGCCAATCTCCAAAATCCGCCTAGGTTGGCCTGCGAGCTTGGCAGCCAATTTAGCTGCGACTAAAGGCTGTATTTTAACAACCTCATCATAATGCCCAGCCCCCATGGAAAAATTTTCAGCGATACGATTCATTGAATGCGCCGCGTGATCGCATCTGCCAAACGGTCAATGTCTTCTCGTGTATGACAAGCCGATACAGCAAGGCGCAAACGGCTCGTTCCCGGAGGAACCGTCGGAGGTCTTATCGCAACAGCATAAAATCCATCATCCACCAAAGCCGATGCCAAAGAGAGCGCATGCTCCTCATCCCCTAAAATCAAAGGCACGATATGCGTTGTGGAAGCACCCGTATTCAACCCTGCCTGTTGTAGCCTCTTTCGCAAATGTGTCGCCATGGCTACGAGGTGTTCTCGCTCTGTTTCCATGGATGGGATCAGATCCAAAGCCGCATTCATGGTACCCAAAACCGCCGGCGGCAGCCCTGTCGCATAGATGATTCCACCACAACGGTTGATCAAATAATTCCGCAGCATCTCTGAGCCTGCTACATAAGCGCCGAAACCACCCAACCCCTTACTGAAGGTTCCCATAACCAGGGCGTTATTCAACCCACAGCCCAGCCCGAAACCATCCGTTCCAAGAACACCAGTCGCATGCGCCTCGTCGATATAAAGAAATGCGCCAAACTGATCGGCAAGTTCCCTCAACGCCACCAAGTCAGGTACATCGCCATCCATGCTAAAAACCGACTCAGTCACAATAAAACGCGGGGCCTTCTTGGCGGCATCTCGCACCAACAAGTCACGGAGATGTTCCATATCATTATGGCGAAAACGGTTCTGTCTTACACCAGCCGCGATACAACCTTGAATCAAGCTTGCATGATTTAAACGATCCGCATAAACAAGCGGCTCTTTCCCTAAGACGCGCGCGTCCAGCAAGGCAGGAAGAAGCGTTAAATTAGCCTGTGCGCCGGACACAAACACAAGAGCAGCTTCCGTTCGCTTGCCCTGAGACAGCTTATGTTCAATCTGCTCCAAGGGAGCCAAGTTCCCGGAAACAAGGCGTGATCCACCTGCGCCCGCTCCAAAACGCTCAGCATAATCGCCCGCGGCTTGAAGCAAAGCTGGATGATGAGAGAGCCCCAGATAGTCGTTAGATGAAAAATCAGTGAGAATTTTTCCTTCCCCAAACCTGATTTTGCCGGCACCTAAACGTTGAACTGAACGCAGCCTGCGCAACCTGCGCGTTACATCAGCATTCTCCAGCGCTTGCCGCCAATAAGAGTCATATTCCTGCATCGTGACTGATTTACTCCAGATCGATCACCCGGCAAAATCAAGTCCTATATCCAGAACCTTGGAGCTATGGGTCAGCCATCCAGCCGAGATTAAATCAACCCCTGTCTCCGCCACGGCTTGCACTGTTTCGACACGGATCCCCCCCGACGCTTCGGCGATTGCCCGCCCTTGAATTAAGTTTACTGCTTCGCGCAAAATCGGGAGGGGCATATTATCCAGCAATATGGCGTCCGGCTGGTAATGCAGCGCTTCTTCAAGCTGAACTAAATTATCCACCTCAACTTCAATCTTTACCAAATGCCCAGCATAGAGCTTGGCCCTAGTCATCGCGTTCGCAACCCCGCCAGCAATGGCAATGTGATTGTCCTTAATCAAAATAGCATCATCCAAGCCAAACCTATGATTCACTCCACCACCAGCCCTAATGGCATATTTCTCGGCAAAACGAAGCCCAGGCGTCGTCTTACGTGTACAGACTATTTTCGCCTTGGTATGTTTGATGGCATCCACAATCCGTGCTGTTGCACTCGCAATCCCCGATAAGTGCCCCAAAAAATTCAAGGCGACGCGTTCACCCATCAAAACTCCACGGGCAGGACCTTCAATGGATGCCAATATCGTCCCCGCATCGACATGTTCTCCATCCGCGCAAACAGACTTAAACGTAATAGTTGGGTCGATTAAGGTAAAAGCCGATCTGGCGAACTCCAATCCCGCGACAACCCCCCTCTCCCGTACTGTCAAAACAAGATTGCATCTTGAATCAGGCGGTATAACAGCCTCGGATGTTATGTCACCCGCTCTGCCGAGATCCTCAAGTAACGCCGCTTCAACAACAGGCCGCACCATTATTTCAGGCAAATTTTGCAACGAAAAAGGAGCCATTCTAAGCAGCCTGCTGAATGAGATGATCGTCCCTGGCATGCGCCCCAATAGATTCAGTTCGCGCCAGGGCGGCTTGCACAATTGCAAGAGATAAATCCGCCGCGGGATTTGTTCGCGCTAAATCAGAAAACTTGTTGGCTGCCTCTTCAAGCCCTTGGGTGGTTCTTACAACACCGCATTGACGTGACATTATGTCCTTGACCGCTTCCGGCTTAGGCTCTGGCGGCAAGGCCAGCATGGGCAAAGCTTTGTCTCGTTTAGCGGCTTGTTCTTTCATTGCCAAACCTGTCGCCGTCCCACAAACCGCTGCTTCCAACAAGGAATTGCTAGCCAAGCGATTTGCGCCATGCAGCCCCGTACAAGCAACTTCACCCGCCGCATACAACCCCTTGATAGTCGTCCTGCCATACTCATCGACACCAATCCCACCCATGTGGTAATGTGCCGCCGGCTGAACAGGAAGAGGCTGCAACGCTGGATCGATTCCGGCTTTCATGCAAACAGCATATATAGCAGGAAACCGTGTTGAAAATTTTTCACGAAGAGACCGCGCATCCAAAAAAACCTTATGCCCCTTCAAAGTATGAGCAAACACTCCTCTCGCCACGACATCTCTCGAATCTAGGTCTTTCCCCTCCATAAAGAACACTCCCTGTTCATCGATAAACCTGGCCCCTTCACCACGCACCGCTTCTGAAATGAGAGGCAACGGCGCAACATCAACAGAAAGCGCTGTCGGATGGAATTGCACAAATTCAAGATTTTCTAGCAAAGCCCCCGCATCTTTGGCAAGGATAAGGCCATGCCCAAGCGCACCAAGAGGGTTTGTGCTATATCGAAAAAGCCCTCCAATTCCTCCCGTCGCCAACAAAACTCTATCACTGACAAGGTTGGTAATTTCACCATTCTTGGTTATTTGAACACCAGAAACACCAGCATCCCCAACAAAAATTCTCCTGGCTGTTGCCTCTAAAACAGAGACCGAAGGCGTCATCATCACTTTTTCAATCAAGGCGCGCATGATGACAGCTCCAGTCTGGTCCCCTCCACCATGCAAAATACGATGGCGGCTATGGGCCGCTTCCAGCCCAAGAGATAAAGCCCCATCGGGAGCATTATCAAAAACCACGCCATAATCTATAAATTTTTGTATTATATCCGGCCCTGACGATATGATTCGCCTTACCGCTTCAGGATTACACAACCCCGCACCCACGGCTAGAGTGTCGGCAGCATGAAGCTCAAGGCTATCGTCGTGCCCAATAGCAGCGGCCACCCCGCCCTGGGCAAGCCAACTAGCCGCACCAAGCCCAAACCCATTTGAATTGATCAATGTCACAGGCCTTGGCGCAGCGGCTAAAGCCGCCATCAAACCAGCAACTCCTCCTCCGATGACAATCATCAAACGGCTAGCATTCGTTCAACAGCCCGCCGCGCAGGCTCAAAAAAACTTTCTGGAATGGAGACTTTCATTTCCATATTTTCAAGAGATTTTCTTATATTCCCTAGAGTAATCCGCTTCATGTGTGGGCAAAGATTGCATGGTCTGATGAATTCAGTGCCCGCACTTATTTGAGCGATGTTATCGCTCATCGAACACTCAGTAATCAACGCAACCCGCGCCGGCTTTTTATCTCTTACATAATCAGCCATTACCGCTGTTGAGCCCGAAAAATCAGAGACGGAAACTACTTCAGGTGGACACTCTGGATGAGCCAAAACAACAATATCAGGATATTGCCTACGCAAGGCATCTATATCTTCGGGAACGAAGCGCTCATGCACTTCGCAATGCCCTTTCCAGGCAATGATCTTCACTTTCGTTTCCTTGGCAACGTTCTGCGCCAAAAACTCATCCGGAATCATAATAACTTCCGAGACACCCAGTGATTCAACCACTTTTCTCGCATTGCCTGAAGTACAGCAAATATCGCTCGCCGCTTTCACCGCGGCAGATGTGTTGACATAAGCAATAACCGGCCTTCCTGGATATGTTCGCCTTAGCAAGGCTATGTCATCTGGTGTAATCGACTCAGCCAACGAGCAACCAGCCAAAGTGTCAGGAATTAGCACTGTTTTATCGGGATTCATCAGTTTTGCCGTCTCTGCCATGAAATGGACTCCAGCCAGCAAAATAACATCCGCATCAACTTTTTGAGCTTCGCGAGCCAAGGCGAGGCTATCCCCGACAATATCAGCAACACCATGGAAAATTTCAGGTGTTTGATAATTATGCGCGAGAATAACAGCTCGATGCTTTTTTTTCAGCGCAAGAATCACCGCGACATCTTCTTCCATCGTTTCCCACTCAAACGGCGGAATCACACGGGATACGCGGTCGTAAAGCTCATTAAGCGGCATCTTTAGCTCCCAAATTTATACTCAAATAGAGTATAATAGATGCCTTTATACTCACTTCGAGTATAAAAAATCAAGACATCATTTCACTATGGGTAGCTTGGAACCAGAAAGACGGCGTTCATCCATCACCGCGGCGCGAAACCGGAACAGCTTTGCCGGCCTTCCCGCCAACCCAGAGGAAAAATGGCCTGTTTCCTCAACCAAATCCTGCTGTTCGATGAATCTCCGAAAATTGGGTTTATGAAAATTCACCCCCGCTAAAGCCTCCATGGCTTGTTGAAGCTCCAAAAGAGTAAACTCCCTTGGCAAAAGCTCAAAAACCACCGGCCGATATTTAATCTTAGCACGCAAGCGCGCGATCGCCGTGGCCAAAATTCGACGATGGTCATGGGTCATTTCCCGCCCAGGAACCGTGGGGCCCGCGACCACACGGTCTCGCCGTGCCTCGGCTACAATCCCAACCTCCCACAGCAATTCATAACGCTGCAACACAAGCTCATCGTTCCATTCCGGCCCTGCCCCAAACAGTCCGGCGATACGGGCTTTCCGAACGGCCGAATTTCCAGCCCACTTCCCCAAACAATCCAACAAGAATGCACGACAGGGCGTACCATTGCGCGTATCTTCCCACGGGAAATAATCATACCAACTACGCCAAAGCGCGCCGGGATACTTGGCGGCCTCCTCTCGGCTAAGGCCCAGATATGAAATGGAGATGCTACGCGCGGCATCCGCCCGCTGGTCTGCGAACGTATAAAGCTGCTCGACATATCCTAGCGGATGGTGGGTTTGCTGCTCAACCCAAGCTCTCAAACCTGCCTGGAGGCTTTTATGTCCTGTCCTCAAAGGACCAGACGGCAAAGAAAACCCATCCGCGAGGGTAAGGACACGCGGCTCCGCATTCGTGACCGCGACCAAAACCGCAATCAGATCAGCCTCAATTACATTGTCGCCCATATGCGCCAATACCAGATAAGGCTAATTTAAGGAGGTCTAATGAAATAAGCATGCGCCTCCTTTCCGGCCTTCCATATATCACTGACTAATAGACTTCTTCACGATACCACAGGCTATGTCTTGTGCTTCTTCCCTTGGAAAAGCGCCAACAACACAACCAAAAGCTTTATTAAAAATGACAATCAATTTAAGGTTGAAAGTCTCTCCTCACAACTTGTCCCGGTTTCTAATCCTCAGCAACCGTTCAAAAGACAACAATGCCGTCTTCGGGCGGCGGAATCAAAACAGGAAATAACGTTGTGTCATCGGCAAGCTTTCCGCTGGTTCGCAAACAAGTAGTTCACCATCCGCGCGTACTTCATAGGTTTCCGGGTCCACCTCTATGACAGGCATCGCATCGTTATGGATCATGGCCTTTTTACCAATCCCCCCCCGCACATTTTTTACCGCCTCCAAGGGACGAGTCAGCTTTAATCGGTGGCCGATATCGTCTTGCAGGGCAGCCTGCGACACGAATAATAGGGAGGATTCAACGAGCGCCCTCCCATATGCCCCGAACATCGGGCGATAATGCACCGGCTGCGGTGTGGGAATCGAGGCATTGGGATCCCCCATCTGCGCCATGGCGATGCTCCCACCCTTCAACACCATATCTGGCTTGATTCCAAAAAACGCGGGCGACCACAAAACCAAATCCGCCAATTTACCTGCCTCCACGGAACCGACATGGCTGGACAGGCCTTGGGCAATAGCCGGGTTGATCGTATATTTTGCAATATAACGCTTGATACGCGCATTGTCGGCCCCGCCATCTCCCGGCAGGCCGCCACGCTGAATTTTCATTTTATGCGCTGTCTGCCAGCAGCGTATAATCACCTCACCGACACGTCCCATGGCCTGGCTATCGGAAGAGAACATCGAAAGCACACCTAAATCGTGCAAAATATCCTCGGCGGCGATCGTCTCCTTGCGAATTCGTGATTCGGCGAAGGCAATATCTTCGGGGACCGTTCCATCCAGATGATGGCAAACCATGAGCATATCGAGATGCTCATCAAGAGTATTCACCGTATAGGGGCGTGTCGGGTTCGTGGAACTCGGCAAAACATTCGGCAACCCCGCGACACGAATAATATCCGGCGCATGTCCGCCACCCGCCCCTTCAGTATGAAAAGCGTGGATGGTGCGCCCCTTGAAAGCCGCTATGGTATCTTCCACAAAACCGCTCTCATTCAACGTGTCGGTATGAATCATCACCTGCACGTCAAACGCATCAGCCACCGAAAGACAATTATCGATCGCCGCGGGCGTTGTTCCCCAATCCTCATGCAGCTTAAGCGAAGATGCGCCCGCCCGGATCATCTCTTCCAAGGCCGCGGGCTGGCTTGCATTTCCTTTACCCGTAAATGCGAGATTCATGGGAAAAGCCTCAGCCGCTTGCAGCATCCGCGCCAGATGAAACGGCCCCGGCGTGCAGGTTGTGGCGGCTGTTCCAGTGGCCGGTCCCGTTCCTCCACCGACCATGGTGGTAATGCCCGCGGCCAGCGCTTCTTCAATCTGCTGCGGACAAATGAAATGGATATGGGAATCAATGCCACCGGCCGTGACAATCTTTCCCTCGCCCGCGATCACCTCAGTGCCGGGCCCGATGACAATATCCACCCCTGGCTGTATATCCGGATTCCCGGCCTTTCCAATTTTTTTGATTCTTCCAGCAACAATGGATATATCGGCCTTCACGACCCCCCAATGGTCGATAATCAAGGCATTGGTGATCACCGTATCCGCGGCACCTTCAGCATTGGTCATCTGGGACTGGCCCATGCCATCGCGAATGACCTTGCCACCGCCGAACTTCACCTCATCCCCATAAACGGTGAAGTCTTTCTCGACCTCGGCGAATAATTCCGTATCCGCCAGCCGGACACGGTCCCCAACCGTGGGGCCAAACATATCCGCATAGGCGGCACGGGAAATACGGGCCATTAATCAGCACTCCCCATGGTCAAACCACGAAACCCAAAAATTTTTCTATTCCCGCGATAAGGGATCAAAACCACTTCCCTGCTCTGCCCTGGCTCGAAACGTACGGCCGTTCCCGCCGCGATATCGAGCCGCTTACCCCGCGCGGCAGCCCTATCGAAGGCCAAGGCGGCATTGGTTTCCGCGAAATGGTAGTGGCTCCCCACCTGGACAGGCCTGTCTCCGGTATTGGCCACAACCAAAACCATCTTTTCCTGTCCTGCATTGAGTTCGATCTCACCATCCTGTGTCATGACTTCCCCGGGAATCATCTGACAGGCTCATGCACGGTGACAAGCTTGGTCCCATCCGGAAAAGTCGCTTCAACCTGTACGTCATGGATCATCTCGGCAACCCCTTCCATCACCTGATCACGCGTCAGCACATGCGCGCCAGCCTCCATCAATTCCGCCACACGCTTACCGTCTCGCGCGCCTTCCACCACGAAATCAGTGATCAAGGCCACGGCTTCAGGGTAGTTCAGCTTCACCCCCCGCTCCAGACGTTTCCGCGCGACAATCGCGGCCATGGCCACCAGCAACTTGTCCTTCTCCCGACTTGTCAGGTTCACGATCTTTTCCTTAACTTTGCCACACGCGCGGCAGCGCGCCATTTCCCAGCATCGACAACGCAGCCGTCACAACTCGCCTGAGGGACGCCGAATCAGCCGCCAACAGCCGCAACAATATCATACCATCATGTGTGCTGAGCCCCGCAACATGCCCGGACAGCGCATTCTGTACTGCCGGCAATTTGGCCATCATCCCATCTCCAACGGCAATCAGGCTGGCCATGGCGCGGGCCCCGTTCCCTATGCCGGGCCTGTCGAGCCGGGCAAAGACATGCCCTTCGACCCTGGATACATCCCGCCAAACCAGCCTTTCCTCACGCCGCAAAGTGATTTTATCGGACAAGCTCCCCCGCTCGATTACCTCTCCCATGGCAAGCCGCCCAAAAACCAGCCCTTCAACCCCCACGAAACTGGCGCCCTCAGCCAAGTCGATCTCCAAGCTTCGCTTGAGGCCGAAGCCATCGAACAAAATGGTTTCCTGGGGAAGATACATCAAATGCGCCCCAGGACCGGCGATCAATCTGGTTTCGACGCGCGTTACCTCTCCAAGAGAGCGGTAAATCCGTTCCGCGGCCTGGGTCGTAAAAACCGCCTTTGCGCCCGCCATCAGCTCCATCTTGACACTGGCCGTATCTCCCCCCGCCATTCCACCTGAAATATTGATGGCGACCAGTTCAATGGCGTCTCCCGTCCGGATGCAGCGCGCCTTCAAACTCCCTCGCTGGTAAAATCGGGCTAATCGATGCCGTTCACCTTGCAGCGCCACCGCAAGGTCCAGCCCCCCTTCCGCCCTTTGGTGCGGAACGTCTGACAGACAGGCGGAGGAGGAGATGAAATTCATAACTCCAAGTTACCGGTCCATCCGGTACGCGCAAGAGGGCATTTATTCCGCCTCTCATTGCTTCCTGCTTGATTTGCCTTGCTTTTAGCTCAACACTCCACCCCAACGCCAAAAACCGGCATCATGGCTTTCCACGCAGTTGGCCCCCTCAAAACCGCAACAACAACGCCGCTTGTACATATTGCGCATGCCAATTGCTTGACACGACAGCCCCATAATGCGCGTGGATACGCCACTGGCCACGCTTGACATCCAACCCTACCCCTGCCCGGCCACTTACGAGAGACAGGCGGGACGATGAAAAATCGAACCGACTACCGTCCCGTGCCTCCATTGTCGCGTCCGGTCCAGGATTTGTGGCATTCACGCTCAACCCGGCCTCAATCTCCGGAATCACCTCGATTCCGGAGGAGGTCGTACAATGTTTGAAGGCCGTTAAACTCATATAAGGCGCCACATACGTGCCCTGAAACGCCGACAGATGCAGGGCGAGGTCTTGGCTGGCGGCAATCTCTTGGGCATTTCCCATGGCTAAATGGCTGAGCGTCATCCCCACGGCCGGACGCACATCACCGCCCCAGACAAAAAGCGGCATCCCAACCTGCATGGCGGCGGAAACAATATTTCCATGCTCATCTCCACTCGCGTTCCCCACCCCCGTGGGGCGGGTCGTGGTCATGCTGATCAATCCACCCGAAACCGCACCGCTGATCACGACACGACCAACAGGCATATATCCATAAGTTCCCAGCCTGATCGTCCTCAGCGAAGCCTTGCCGCCGGACTCGTCCTCGATATTCGAGGCACCATATCCCACAGCCAAACCGAGGTGCGCCCGCCCCACCGCGCGCGCCATTCCGGCCCAAAATCCTCCGCCACGCGAATCATAGCGACCATCGGTGGAGAGATCGCCGCCGGTTACCGTCAACCAACCTCCCATACGGCAGAAGCCACCAGCCAGCGCCGTGACGATGGCGTTTTTTTGACCCGTCTCCCCTGCGGGCACATCGGCGCAACCGCCCTGATCATCATATTGCCCGATTCCCCGCCTTAATAAGGCCAACCCGGCCTCCGTGCTGTCCAATGTCAACACCTGTCCGGCCGCGGCAAACAAACTTCCATCAGGTGGCGCCACAACCAAGGGACCGGCAATGGCCAATGCGGCGCTCTTCCCATCCGCGACCGCCACCGACGCGGTCGAATTGATCAACGAGCGATCATGCTGGGACGCATTGCTGGTTTCCACATCGGCAAAATCCCCCTGAACACCACCCGATGCCGTCAAAAAATCATAGCTGGACGGTTCATAGGTGCCGGGCGACAACACATAGGCCAGCGTACCCGCCAAATGCGCCGTACCGGAAACAACCAGATGATTCATACCGCGCGGCGTCACCACCACCCGCAATGTCCCGGTATCCGTCTGGGTGAAATCGCCCGTTATGATAAGCGGCGCGCCCACCAGCCCCGCCGTCAACATGCCTTCGTTCACGACCTTTCCCACGTCCCAATTGCCACTCACGGTCCAGACGGCATTCTGCTGTACGGCAAGCATCCCATTTTGCAGGCCCGTGATAGCCCCGGAGAAATATCCATGCCCCGTCAAGGTGACAGCGCTGGCCGTGCCATTTCCCGCGATAGCGCCATCAACCTCACTGCCGGTTGATAATATGACGCTGCTACCCCCACCATTCAGACGAATGGCATCGCCCCCCATGCCCGCGATGATGGTGCCGCTATTCTCGATCGTCGAAGAACCGGCCACTTCAAGGCCGGTCGAGCCTGAGATCGTGCCCGCGTTCACGATCTCGCTTCCCACCCCGGCGACCACGCCATCCACTCCCCCGGAGATGACACCCCCCGCCTGATTGGTAAGCCGACCGCCCAGGCCAAGCACCGCCCCGTCCACCCCTCCGGCAATGGTTCCCGCATTGTCCAGGCCGCCGTCCTTGGTGAACCGCGTACCGTCCTCCCCTCCACGGATCACGCCATCATTAACGACCCGGCCGCCCTGGCCAATATCGATCACGCCATCGCGCCCACCCGCCAGAACGCCATGATTGCTGACAGTGGCGTTCCCCATCAGGTAAGCGCCAAACAGATCTCCGCTGACAAGCCCGGCATTGGTGATAACAGCGCCATCGCCACCGGCGTAAACACCGGAATACCCGCCAAGCAATTCTCCCTTGGCCGCATTCACCAGCGTCCCACCGGAATAGAGCGACACGGCATCGCCCGACTGCGCCGAAATCGTGCCACTATTCTGCACCACTCCAAGGCCGTTGCCGGTGTAAACGCCAATATGCCCACCGAAGATCGAGCCTTCATTGCTTACCGTTCCCCCACGATTGAGGCTGACACCATCATATCCAGCGGAAATCTGCCCGGTATTGGTGACCTCCCCCACGTCTCCCTCGACCCGCACGGCATAGCTGCCCGCATGAATCAGCCCGTTATTCACCAATTCCCCGCCTTGGCCGAGCGAAACGCCGACCCCCGATGCACTGGAGATTTGGCCATTATTGACCAGTTGCACCGGAAAATCCGCGGCGACAACCACTCCCCCCACGCTCCCCAGGCTCACGCCGGTTTCTATTTCAACCGGTCCGATATAATGATCGAGCGACACACCGCTTGACTGGCTGGTATCGATCACGTTTTGCGCCAAAGCCGGCAAACCAAGGGACAAAACCGCGGGAAAAGCCAGAAGCGGCGCGCAACCAACCCTGGATAGGCGCCACGCGGCATTCTGTAACTCGGAATTCATCGAGGCCACCCTCAAAAAGCCCCCTTTGCGGCACAAGCACGACCTGAGATTGTGCCGATCCTAGCCCCTTCATCCTCAACGGCCCGTTAATCGCTCACCTCAAGGATGAACGCGCCCCTCTTCGCCGCCCATTCCAGACCATCACGCCAAAACGCCGCGACCCTTGCCTCTGGCGCCCGGGCAGCGTAAGCCCCGGCCTCACGATCATTCAGTATTCAATCCGCAAGGTAGTATTATGAAGCAGCAGGCAAACCTCATCCGCGCTGGCCAGGTCATCGAACACGACGGGGCGCGTTGGACCGTGCTGAAACAGCAGATCATTACCCCCGGCAAGGGAGGCGCCTTCATTCAGGTCGAAATGCGCAATCTGAAGACCGGCAACAAGACCAATGAGCGCTGGCGTACCGCCGACACCGTTGAACGCCTAACCACCGAGGATCGCGACTATACTTATTCTTATACGGACGGTGACAATCTCGTCCTGATGGATCCTGAAACTTTCGAGCAATTCATGGTGCCCATGGCGCTTCTGGGCGATTCCGCGCCCTTCCTGCAAGACAACATGCCGGTCGTCGTGGCTCTCGTCGAAGGCGACCCGGTCGGCATCACCCTCCCCCCCCACGCGACACTCGAAGTCGTCGAGGCAGACCCGGTGGTGAAGGGCCAGACCGCCTCCTCTTCCTATAAGCCCGCCAAACTCTCCAACGGCGTGAAAACGCTGGTGCCCCCCTTCATCGAAGCTGGGGAACGGATCGTCGTCCGCACGGAAGACGGGTCTTACGTCGAACGCGCCAAAGGCTAAAACCAGGCTCCCATAGCCCAATTTCCGGACGCGGCGGACAAGCCGGCGTCCCGGACGCCGTTTCGGCTTTTCATTCGGGATATTTCACCATGATGCCACGTCTCTCCGCGCATATGACGGTGATGCATAATGCCGCCAACAAAGCAGCCAAACGCCTGCTTCGGGATTTCATGGAGGTCGAAAATCTCCAGGTTTCCGTAAAGGGGCCTGGGGATTTCGTCAGCCAAGCGGACATACGCGCCGAACAGACGCTGCGTGAGGAATTGGAAAAAGCCCGCCCTGGTTATGGGTTTCTGATGGAGGAAAGCGGCGCCTCTGGGTCCGATAAATGGTCCTGGCGCTGGATCGTGGACCCGCTGGATGGCACCACCAACTTCCTACACGGCATCCCACATTGGGCGATTTCAATCGCCCTGGAAAAACGCCTGCCGGACAACGGCACCGAAATCACCGCGGCCGTGGTCTATTGTCCGGTGAATGGCGAAATGTTCTGGGCCGAAAAAGGCGTCGGCGCCTACCTCAACGATAAACGCCTGCGTGTTTCCGCGCGACGTGAACTCCACACGGCCCTGTTCGCCACCGGTATTCCCTTCGCCGCCACCTCGGGCGCCAACCGTTTGGCCTTCGCCCGTACACTGGGCGCATTGATGCCCGTCACGGCTGGTGTCCGCCGTTTCGGCTCCGCGGCCTTGGACCTCGCCTGGGTCGCGGCCGGACGCTATGATGGGTATTGGGAAATGGGCATCAAGCCGTGGGACATCGCGGCGGGTATGCTAATTGTCCGTGAGGCGGGGGGCTATGCCACCGATGGCGAAGGCAAGGACAATGTAGACAGCGTCGTGGTCGCCGCCAACCCGCATCTCCACCCCAAGCTCCTTGAACTCGTTCAGGACGGTCTGGCGGTCAAGCGGGGTTAAGGCTAGTTTACCGGGCGTGAACAAGGCACTCTGGCTACCCGGTCTCGTCGTCCTCATCCCTGCCTGGGCAAATGCCCAGGTTTCGGTGAATCCCGCCGCGCTGCAACAGCTTCGCGGCCTCCCTCCTGCCGCCTCGGCGTCCGCCCTCCAGCCCGTCACGGCAAAGCCGCCCGCGCCCGCCCATGAGCAACCGGCTGCTCATAAACATCCCAAGCCGCATCACCCGGCCAAGCCCGCCAACCCGGCGCCGCTTCCACTTCCCCCTCCCTCTCCCGATTCACCAGCGGTCAGCCAGCCTCCCTCACCGCCAAGCGCCAAACCGGTTGAGCATAAGCCGTCGGCTCCACCCGTGGCGCGGCTTGCCTTCGCGCCCGGCAGCTCAGCCCTGCCCGCCGATGCCACCAGCATCCTCAAACCCTTCTGCTCACCCGATGCGCGGGTTCCCATACTGACCCGCGTCCCGGCGGATTCCACAGATGCCTCGGGCAGCATGCGTCTTGCCATGGCCCGAGCCTTCGCCCTCCGCGACGCACTCATCGCCTGCGGTGTGAAGCCGCAAAACATCATTCCCCGCGCCATCGGCGGTACCCCCGGCGCCGATAACAACGAAGCCTTGATCGGAGCCAGCGCGAAACCATGACCAAGCCCACCAATTACCTCATCCGCATGATCCTCTTCTGCGTGGTGATCTATGGCGGCGCGGTGGCGCTCTCTCCTGTCTTGGCGCATTTCTTCATGGCCAACCCAGTGGTCAATTCGGTTATTTTCGTGGTTGAAATTTTCGGTGTGGTCTGGAACATCCGCCAGGTTCAAAAGCTTTACCCAGAACTTGCCTGGGTGGAGGATTTCCGGCGCAATCGCCCTAAATTGGTGGAATCCCCGCCTCCCGCCTTGCTGGCCCCCATGGCGCGCATGCTGCATGGCCGGGCCGACGGCGAACGGCGCATCACTTTGTCCGGCCAGTCCATGCGCACGATCCTGGATGGCGTTTCCACCCGGCTCGACGAATCGCGGGAACTCTCACGCTACACAACCGGCGTCATGATCTTCCTTGGCCTGCTTGGCACCTTCTGGGGGCTTCTGCACACCGTATCTTCCGTGGCGGCCGTGATAAACGGCATGAATCTCGTGGGCGGCGGCGACGTCAACGCCATGTTCGAGCAGTTGAAAATCGGCCTGTCCAAACCCCTGGCTGGCATGGGCACGGCTTTTTCCTCATCCATGTTCGGTCTGTCCGGAGCGTTGATCCTGGGGTTTCTGGACCTTACCGCCGGGCAGGCGATGAACCGCTTTTTCAATGAGCTGGAGGAATGGCTTGCCTCCCTCACCCGCCTTGGCACAGGCGCCCTGGCCGGAGACGGTGAGGCCAGCGTCCCCGCTTATGTTCAAGCCTTGCTTGAACAGACCGCTGAAAACATGGACCAATTGCAGCGCGTTCTGACCCGCGGAGAAGAAAGCCGGGTACAAGGCAATAACGCCCTGCGTGCCCTGGCGGACCGCATGGCCGACCTTGGCGACACGCTGCGTCTGCAACAGCAACTCATGGAAAAAGTGGCCAGCGCGCAGATCTCCCTCAGCCCGCTTCTGAGCAAATTATCAGACGGCAAGAGCAACGCCGACGATGTCGCCCGGGCGCATTTGCGCAATATCGAGCTTCTGCTCAACCGGTTCATCACTGAATCAGAGCAAGGCCGCAGCCAAAATATTTCAGATTTACGCAGCGATCTCAAGATTCTCACCCGCACTGTTTCGGCGCGGCTGGATGAGTCTAGAAACCATGAGTAACAAACGGCGCGGCGGGGGAACGAATGGGCTTGATGCCTGGCCAGGCTATGTGGATGCCCTGTCCACGCTGCTCATGGTCACCATCTTCGTCTTGCTGGTCTTCGTTCTGGCGGAGGCTTTTCTATCCTCAGCCCTCAAAGGGTCAGATAACACGATCAGCCAATTGAAGGAGCAAATCGCACAGCTGACTCAAAGCCTGTCGATGCAGACCACGAAAAACGCCACACTCTCCCAGGAACTGACCGCCCTGAATGCTCAGCTCGCCACTGTTCAGGCAGAAAACACAACCCTGAATCAACAGCTTAGCTCAGACAACACCACCATCACCTCCTTGCAGGGCGCGCAAAAATCCCTTCAGGCGCAGCTCTCCGACGCGCAAGCCCAAGCCGCTTCAGCGACTGGGCGCATTGCAAGCCTGCAAGCCCAGATGCAGACAGTCAACGGCACCGGCCTTCAGTCCAAATTATCCGATGCGCAAAAGCTGAACCAGCAGGAGCAAGCGCAAATCACCCTGCTCAACCAGCAATTAGCCGCCTTGCGTGCCCAGTTGGCGGCACTGCAGGTGGCATTGGACGCAGCCAAGAGCGCGGACGAGAAAGACAAGGTGCAGATCACCGATCTCGGTAAACAGCTTAATGAGGCTCTCGCCCGGAAAGTCGCCGAACTGCAGCAATATCAAAGCGTCTTTTTCAAGACACTCTCGGAAAGCCTGCAAGGCGAAAAGAACATCAAGGTGGTCGGAGACCGTTTCGTATTCGAGAGCGATGTACTGTTTCCCGTGGATGAAGCCACCATCACCCCCGCGGGAAAAGTAGAAATTGCCAAAGTTGCAAAGGCGGTCAAGGAAATCGCCGCGAAAATCCCTCCGAATGTGAATTGGGTGCTCTCCGTGGATGGCTATGCCGACGCACAACCCATCAGAGGCGGACCCTATAAATCCAATTTTGATCTTTCCACCGCCCGCGCGCTCGCGGTACTGGATCTTCTCGTCGCCAATGGCGTCCCGTCGCAAAAGTTGATCGTCTCGGGCATGGGCTCGAACAACCCAATCGCGCCAGGCAACACGGCCGCCGATTATGCACAAAACCGGCGTATCGAGTTTCGCCTGACCACACCGTGAAAAAAACCGCTCACGCCACAGGAACGGGGAAGCGCATGAGCCAGGTTTCGGAGCAAAAGGCTAGCCTCCGGCGCTTGATGCTGGAAAAGCGGGAAAAACAGCAATCCAGTCTGGGCGCCAATCTGGCGGAACATGTCCTGGCCAGCGGGCTCATTCCACACCAGGCCATCATCGGTGGTTTCATGCCCATGCGCGGCGAGATCGATATTATGCCCTTGCTGCATTCCCTGCACCAACGGGGACAGCTCTTGGCCTTGCCGGAAACACCGCCGCCAGGCCAAGCCTTGATCTTCCGTGCCTGGACGCCAACCACCAAGATGCTGCCGGGCCGCTATAACACCCAGCATCCGGATGCGCCTCTTCTTACGCCGGATTTCCTGCTCATCCCCCTTCTGGCATTTGACGTCTCAGGCAACCGTCTTGGCTATGGCGGCGGATATTATGACCGAACATTGGCCGCTTTGCCCGGCGTGTTCCGTCTTGGCTGCGCCTATGCGATCCAGCAAACCGCCGCCATCCCCACCGAGCCCACGGACCTGCCATTGCACGCCCTCGCCTCGGAAACCGGCATCACGCTCTTCCGCCAGCCCCCATTAAAACCTGAACACCCATGATAATTTCAGATTGACTTGACCACAGGCCAGATCATGGAATGGGCATGTCCAACCGAACACTTTGAACAGAAAAGACCAAGGGCATGACACAAAATCAGACAACCACCCCTCCCCTGAAATCGCCGCCAGGATGGCAATGGGCCCCGGATGGAAAATCCATCACTCGGACGGTCACCTTCAAGAATTTTACCGAAGCCTTTTCGTTCATGACCTACGTGGCGCTCTTGGCGGAGAAAGCCGACCATCATCCAGACTGGTCAAACACTTATAACAAGGTGAGCATATCCCTTTCCACCCACAGCGCGGGCGCCGTCACGGAAAAAGACATGCAACTTGCCCGCGCCATCAACGACTTCATCCCCAATCAGGAATAATTTACTTTCCCGCCACCACCGCCACCCAGCGTGGGCCAGGGTTGCCGCCTCCCTTCACGGGCCCGCTGATCAGCAGCACGGCAGGATCCTGTCCAAGACCCGTCATAAGCTTACGCACATCCTGCGCATCGCCCACGGGCTTGCCGTTCACCTGCTCGATGACATCGCCCGCGACGATCCCCGCCTTCGCCGCCGGTCCCTTGGCCGAGGTAATGGAAACACCATTGGCAACGGGCTTACCCGCCAACCCCAACCCATAGGCAGGCAAGCTCACCGGACCGGATGGTGCTTCTACTTTCGGCATCACGGTTTCATCCAATGGCGGCGGTGGAACGGCAATGGTCAAGCTGGTGTGCATCTTGACGCCATCGCGCACATAATCCACCGCAACGCTCTGCCCCGCCTGAAACTCCGCGGTGCGGATATAAAGCGCTCGGGGATTATCGATCCGCGCGCCGCCAAGGTCGGTAATGACATCGCCTGGCTGTAATTTACCATCAGCGGGTGAATCGGGAGAAACCGCTCCCACCAGAGCGCCAGATGCGCTGGGCAGTTTCAGGGCCGCCTGGATATTGCTCGTCACCTCTTCCGTCGCCACGCCCAGCCAGCCGCGTGTCATCTTGCCGCCATGGGCCAGCGCCTCGGCCACGGGTTCGGCCATGGCGGAGGGAATAGCGAACCCAATCCCATCCGATGTCCCTGAAGGCGCATAAATGGCGGAGTTCACGCCAATAACCTGCCCCTGCATGTTAAACAAAGGGCCACCTGAATTTCCCTTATTGATCGCGGCGTCGGTCTGGATGAAATCATCGAATTTCGTATCGCCAATCCGCCGGTTCAGCGCACTTACGATTCCCGCCGTATTGGTGCCAGGCATGCCGAACGGGTTGCCAACCGCCAGGACCCAGTCCCCCACGCGCATCTTGGCGGAAGCCCCAAACGGCACGAATGGCAAGGGGTGGCCGGCCTTGATTTTCAGAACAGCCAGATCGGCATCCGGATCACGTCCGGCAATGATGGCTGGGTATACCGTGCCATCCGGAAAAGTGACCGTCACGGAACTGGCACCGTTCACCACATGATTATTGGTCAGAATATAACCCGCCGGATCGAATACAAAGCCCGAGCCCAACGACTCGATGGTTTTTGGCGGCGGCACGATCGTTCCCGCGGTATCGTCCGGGGTGTCCGCGGTCGGATGAAATGCGCTCGCCGCGTCGTTTCCATCCCCATCGTCGTTTCCGTCATTGTCGTCGTCGTTCTGCGAAGAATCATTGCCCGCCGGCGCCATGGACGCGATGCTGACCACGGCGGGCGACACCTTGGCGGCCAGCTCCGCCATGGGCGGCGGTAACTCCCCCGCGCGGGCCACCGGCGCGGCAAGCAGGAACAAGGCAGAAAACGGATACGCCAGGAACTTCATGCTGAGAGAGTGACGAGGCTGGGCGATCTTCGCAAGAGGGGCCAGACGCACTATGTCTACCTCATGACTGAAGCAGAGATTCGAGCCGCCCTCACCCCTTTCGGCGTCGAACGCCGGATAGACGGCATTTCAATCAAGGACGGGTTCGTCCAGATCAGCCTCCTATCCACGCGAGAGGAAGCCGCCAGGCTGGAAAAACTGCGAACCGAGATGGAAACCACGTTAAGGGCACTCCCCGGCGTGAAATCCGCCACAATCATATTGACCGCCCATGCCCAACCCCAGCCCGCTCCGCAAAACGAACCTGCGCTCCTGCCGGAGGTCAAGCATGTCATCGCCGTGGCTTCGGGCAAGGGCGGCGTCGGCAAATCCACCGTGGCCGTCAACCTCGCCGTGGCACTGGCGCAACGCGGGTTGAAAACGGGGCTGCTGGACGCTGACATATACGGCCCATCCCTGCCAAAAATGCTTGGGCTAACCGCTAAACCCGTGGTTCAGGAGGGGCGCATCCAGCCTTTGACCGCCTATGGCGTGAAATCCATGTCGATCGGTTATCTGGTGCCGGAGGACAAGGCCATGATCTGGCGCGGCCCGATGGTCATGGGCGCACTCAACCAGATGCTCGGCCAGGTCGAGTGGGGCGCTCTCGATATTCTGGTGGTCGACATGCCCCCGGGCACGGGTGACGCACAGCTTACCCTGGCTCAAAAAGCCCGGCCATCCGGCGCTGTCATCGTCTCCACCCCACAGGATCTGGCCCTCCTGGATGCGAGACGGGGCATCCAGATGTTCGAGCAAGTCGGCATCAAGGTTCTCGGCGTGGTGGAAAACATGTCCTATTTCAGTTGCCCCCATTGCGGACACCGCACTGAGATTTTCGGCCATGGCGGCGCCCGGGCGGAAGCGGAGAAAATCGGCCTGCCGTTTCTAGGTGAAATTCCGCTGGAACTGGCCGTTCGCCAAGCAGGTGACGAAGGCAAGCCGGTCACCGCCATAGATCCCGCCGGGACCGTGGCAACCAGCTTTCGCGCCGTGGCGGATGCCATCGCCAATAGCTTGCTCCCCACATGACCGAGATCGGCTTCTATCACCTCACCCGCACCGGCCTTGACGCGGCCTTGCCCATGCTGCTGGGGCGCACCCTGCAAGCCGGAGAGAAAGCCGTGGTGAGTTGCGCGGATGAACGCCTTTTAGCCAAACTGGACGACGCGCTCTGGCAATGCCAGAAGCCCGATTGGCTGCCGCATGGCACGGCGCATTCCTCTCATCCTGAATGGCAACCGATCTACCTGACCACCGGGCACGAAAACCCTGCTGGCGCGCATTTCCTCTTCAGAATTGACGGGAGCGAGACCGCGCCGGACGGCTTTACCCGCATATTCGACCTTTTCGACGGCAATAATGAGGAAAACGTGCAATCCGCCCGGCAACGCTGGCGTAACGCCAAGGCCGCCGGGCTTAGCCTGACATACTGGAAACAGGATGTTAATGGCTGGGTGAAGGCCGGATAGACCGCCTTACCGCGCCCGGTGAACGGGCCTGACCCAGTGCTTGAAATGCGGCCACAAATCGTGATCCGGCACCTTGGTCAGATCCTTATCCAACACTTCCTTCAGCTTGCCCTGGGCGGGCTTCGCCAGATGCAAGCGGATTTCGTTCAAGGCCCTTGCCGGCGCGACGAGATATAATTCATCGTAACTCTCCACGCCCTGGTTGAGCTGCCCCGCGACCCAGTCTGGAAATACCGTGGCGGATTCGGCATGCGCCTCCCCCGCTGTCCCCTCATGGCCATTTCGCGGATCGGCCCGGCTGAAGGAACACAGCGTGTTATCCGCTTCCTGGGGCCGCACGAACCTGGCATGCTCACCATCCGCCAGAACGATCAGTGTTTTGAGATGGATTGGCATCTATAGCTTTCCTCGCTCTTATTCCTGCGAGGGTTGTGCCTGAAGGCCGCCTTGCCTTCATTGATTCCGATCAATCCCCACCACCTCATTGATCCCATCCAGCGCCAGAAACCCCATGGCCCGGCGTGTTTCCACCGTGGCGCTGCCAATATGAGGAAGCAGCACAACATTTTCCAACTCGTAATAGCCGGGGTGAATATCCGGCTCGTTCTCAAACACATCCAGCCCGGCGGCGGCGATATGGCCGGAGCGCAGCGCCGCGATCAACGCCTCGTCGTCCACCGTGCTGCCGCGCCCGGTATTCACCACGAAACCGCCAGGTCGCATTGCCGCAACCCTCGTCCGGTCGAGCCAATGATACGTTCCCGGACCGCCAGGCGCATTGATCGACAAAAAATCGATCGCTCCCAGAAAGCTCTTATCATCCTCGTGATAAATCGCCCCCGCCTCCAACTCCGGCGGCAAGCGGCGACGATTATGATAATGAACAACCATATCCAACCCCCGCGCCATATGCGCCAGGCGTTGCCCGATCCGTCCCATCCCAAAAATCCCCAGCGCCTTTCCCACGACACCATGGCCGAGATTGAAGGTGGGCGTCATGCCCCGCCACTCGTGGGCCCGCAGTAACCGCTCCCCCTCTCCAGCCCGCCGCGCGGCCATCAGCATCAGCGTCAGCGACAGCTCCGCCGTGGCATCGGAGAGCACGCCCGGTGTATTGCGGATTTCAATACCCCGGGCCCGGGCCGCTTCAAGATCAATATGCTCAAGCCCGACACTATAAGTGGCAATCACCTTGATGCCCGAGGGCAGGGCCCCGATCAGCGAGGCATCGAATTTATCAGAGGAATTGCAAAGAACCGCATTCACCCCCTCCAAACTGGCCAAAAATCTCTCCCGGTCGAACACCCCCGTCATGCCGAGGGCCCGCACCTTATGCTCGCGCTTGGCGCGCGCCATCACATCCTGCATCACATCGCGGGTTACCAACAGCATTCGCACTCCTCCTCCTGGGTTTCGTCCAACCTAGCAGTTTCACCTTTTTCGTCCCCCCTTGAGCATGCATATGCGGCATTCCGCCAGATTGCGCGCGCAATTCGCACATAGGGTGTGTATTGAATGTTTTGTTAACCAGTGGTTGTATTCATTCATGACGCTCCATGCACATGGCGACGCCACACTAGGCGGGCATGAATGAAAACCGCGCTGATCACCGGCATTTCCGGGCAGGACGGCGCTTATCTCTCGCAATTGCTGCTCGGGAAAGGCTACCGGGTCGTGGGTCTGGCACGCCGCACCTCAACGGCCGACAGGGCTGGCGAACGCCTGCGCTGGCTTGGGCTCGAACATGACGTGGAGCTGGCGGATGGGGATCTGACCGATCTTTCCAGCCTGATTCGCGTTCTGGCGAAGACAAGCCCGGACGAGGTCTATAATCTTGGGGCGCAAAGCTTCGTGGCCCTGTCCTGGCAACAGCCGATCCTCACCGGCGAAGTGACGGGCATGGGCGCGTTCAACATCCTGGAGGCCATCCGGCTTCTGGAGTTAAAGACCAAATTCTATCAGGCCTCGTCGTCGGAAATGTTCGGCATGGTGCAGGCGCCGGCACAGAATGAGACCACTCCTTTTTATCCTCGCAGCCCCTATGCGGTGGCCAAGCTCGCGGCGCACTGGATCACGGTGAATTACCGTGAAAGTTTCAGCATGCATGCCAGCTCCGGAATTCTCTTCAACCATGAAAGCCCATTGCGCGGCATTGAGTTCGTGACCCGCAAAATTACCAATGGTGTCGCGCGCATCAAGCTGGGGTTGAATGAATATCTCGAACTCGGCAATCTAGACGCCGCGCGGGACTGGGGCCATGCGCGCGATTACGTAAAAGCCATGTGGCTGATGATGCAGCAGGATTTGCCCGGCGATTATGTGGTCGCCACCGGGCGGAGCGTCACCATCCGGGAATTTTGCGACATCGCCTTTCGTCATGCCGGACTGGACTACCGGGACCATGTGCGAATCAACCCCGCTTTTTTCCGCCCCGCCGAGGTGGATTGCCTCAAGGGCGATGCCACCAAGGCACGCGACAAACTCGGCTGGCTCCCGGAAACCACGCTGGAGGAAATGGCGTTGGAAATGGTGGAAGCGGATCTACAACGGCTCAAGCACGCCGCATGAAAAGGCTGCTGGTAACCGGCGGCAACGGTTTCGTGGGGCGGCATCTGCTCCACCACCTAAACGGGACCACTCCTGAAACCGAAATCCTCGCGCCATCACTCGACATCACCAATCATGCCGCCATCGAAGCCCTGATCGAAACCACGAAACCCGATGCGCTGCTGCACCTGGCCGGCATCTCGGCTGTCGGGCAAGCCGCCGAAGCCCCAGAGCGCGCCTGGGCTGTCAATCTGCACGGTACCCTGCATCTGGCACAGTCAATTCTCATACATGCGCCGGCATGTCAGTTCATCTTCATTTCCAGTGCCGAAATATATGGCCGAGCCTTTTTACGGCATCGACCCGTTACGGAAGAAACCGCCCCCGCTCCAACCAACCTGTACGCGGCCACCAAGGCCGCCACCGAAATGGCGCTAGGCGCAATGCCCGGTCTCAGACTCTTGCGCCTGCGGCCCGCCAACCATACCGGCCCCGGCCAATCGCCCGCATTCGTGATCCCCGCCTTTGCCAGGCAAATCGCCAGGGTCGAGGCAGGATTGCAACCTCCCGTACTGCAATCCGGTTCTCTTGAGGCCCAACGGGATTTTCTGGATGTCCGGGACATATGCGCGGCCTATGGCAAAGTGCTGGCCTTGCCGAATGGTGGTGCCGGAGAGGTGCTGAACCTCGCCTCCGGCACGCCACGGCGCATAGGAGATCTGCTGGACATATTACTGGGCATGACGCGGGCCGACATCCGCCTGGAGATCGACCAGACCAGATTGCGCCCCACGGAAATCCCCGTGGCGCAAGTCAGCGCCGCGCGCGCGCGCGCATGCCTGGACTGGCGCCAGACCATCCCAATCGAGGAGACCTTGGCCACCACCCTCGCCTTCTGGAGAAAAAAGGTGGTGACCGAAGTGACTTAGCGGCTACTTGCCCGTCCAGTTAGCCTTGCGCTTCTCGATAAAGGCGCTCATGCCCTCGCTCTTGTCGGCCGTCGAGGCAAGGCCGAAGAAGATCCGCCTTTCAAAATGCACCCCTTCCGAAAGGCTCGTCTCGAAGGCGGCATTCACCAGCTCCTTGCAGGCCTTAACGGCCAACGGCCCCATTCCGGCGATGCTCTTCGCCTGAGCCAGCGCTTCGTCCAACAGCTTATCCGCCGGCACGACCTGGGCGACAAGGCTGGCACATTCCGCCTCCTGCGCACTCATCATCCGTCCGGTCAGGCACATCTGCATGGCTTTTGCCTTCCCCACCGCGCGCGTCAGGCGTTGCGATCCCCCCATGCCCGGCGCAATACCCAGCGTGATTTCCGGTTGCCCGAATTTCGCGGTGTCGGCGGCGATAATATAATCCGCCATCATCGCCAATTCACACCCTCCGCCGAGCGCATAGCCCGCCACAGCGGCAATCCACGGCTTGCGAATTGTCCGGCAGATCACGTCGTAACCGGAAAATTTATCGGTCCCGAACATATCGGCGAAAGTCTGGGGCTGCATTTCCTTAATATCGGCACCAGCGGCGAATGCCTTTTCGGAACCGGTCAGAACCAGACAACGCTGACCGTCATCCGCCTCATAGGCCGTGAACGCGGCCATGAGATCGACCAGCGTCTGGCTGTTCAACGCGTTCAGCGCCTTTGGGCGGTTGAGGCGAACGAGGGTAACTGCTTCATATTGTTCAACAAGGAGAGTCTCATAGGCCATGTCATCGGCTCCCTTTCATGGTCATTGCGCCAATCCCTTATCACGGGCACCTAAAGTCGGCTTTGCGCTTGCTCAGAAAAGCCGAGATTCCCTCCTGCCCTTCCATGCCTCGCAAGGCCTTGGCAATCGCGCGCGCCTCAAGCTCAAGCTGCTCCTCCAACCCCGTGGTGAAGGAGCGGGCCAGCAAGGCACGAATGCCGGCAATCGCACTTCTGGGGCCCGATGCGAGTTCAACGGCGAGGGCGCTCGCCTCAGCCAGCGCGTCTCCCGCCGCGACACGTGTGATCAGCCCGATCTCCGCGGCTTCCCGCGCTCCCACCCGCCTGTTCGTCAACATTAATTCCTGCGCCCGGCGCAGGCCGACAAGGCGCGGCAAAAGCCAGCTCTGCCCCAGATCCGGCGTCAATCCGATGGCGCTGTACGCAGCGCTAAAATGCGCCTCCGGCTCCGCGATCACAATATCTCCCAGCATGGCGAGGGAGAGTCCCGCCCCCGCCGCCGGACCATTGACGGCGACCACGAGCGGCTTGTCCATGCGCGCCAAGCGTGAGACCGCACCGTTCAGATAGGTCGTCAGTTCCTTGGCCAGATGGGAGACGCTGTCTCCGGCGGCGGCAAAGCCGGTTATATCCCCACCGCCGCAAAATAATTTTCCATTGCCGGTCAGCAGCACGGCACGGACCGTCTCATCCTCATCGCATTCAATGGCGGCGTGAAACAAAGCCTTGGAGAGTGCCACATCCAGCGTATTCGCGGCATCGGGGCGGTTGATCGTCAGCCGGAGGACATCGTTCTCACGAGTGACCAGCAAGGGAACGGCTTCCATGCAAACCTTTTGGTATATTGTTTACTACCGCGTAGCTCCCATGCTTCATTTCGACCGTCAAGACGCATATTAGGAAATCATGGATAAGCCCGCCGCCGTAACGACGCCCTTCCGCAACGCCAATGAGCGCGAGCAAGAACGCGCCGCCAAACGCGATGCCGTACTGCGCGCCGCGGTCCGGATGTTCAACCAGCGCGGTTATCACAATACCTCGCTCGACGATGTCGCCGCCAGCCTCGGTATCTCCAAGCCCTTGATCTACCACTATCTCGGCGCCAAGGATCAGGTTCTGTTCGAATGTCTGCGCATCGGGCTGGTCCGGCTGCGCGGCTCCGCCGAGGAAGCCGCCGCGCTGCCCGGCACGGGGCTTGAACGGCTACGCATCTTCCTGCGCCGCTACGCGGAACATATCATGGATGATTTCGGCCGATGCGTCATCCGCACCGGCGATGAAGCGCTCGCGCCGGAAAGCCGGAAACAATTTCGCGCCCTCAAGCGAGAGATCGATCAGGAGTTGCGCCGCTTCGTGCAGGATGCCTCAAATGACGGTTCCGCCCGGATTTCGGATATAAAGCTGACATCCTTTGCCTTCATCGGCGCCCTGAACTGGACGGCACGCTGGCAGGATGCCGAAAGAGACCTTCCGCCCGGCGAAATCGCCGAGCGGCTGGTCAATATCCTCATCCGTGGCATCTCGCCCCATTCCTGAGCCAAGGCCGTCCACGCAAATGCCATCGCGACCTAATTCTTGATGGCAAGAGCGGCGTCATAGACCTTGTGGGTATAGGCGCCCTCGGGGCGTTTGGTGATCACGGGATCGGTCTTGTCCTCCATCAGCACATCCACGGTGCGCTGATAAGCCGCGGGGTCGAGATAACCCGTCTGATCCTTGCCGTCATTGAGAAGCTTCGCCACGGATGCCATCATCTTGACCTGATGCGCCTCATTCAGCACCCCGGCGGTATCATAGCTCATCACGATCTTCACGGCCTCGGCCTGATGCGCCGCGGCATAGTTCCAACCCTCGATCGAAGCCTTCACGAACTTCGCCAATTCGGCATCCTTTTGCGGGTTCGCCAATTCGGCATCGGTGGTGTAGAGCCCATCCTCCAGCATCGCCACGCCTTCATCCTGATATTTGAAGACAGTCAACTGATCCGGTTTCATGCCCGCCTCGATGAGCTGCCAATATTCATTATAGCTCATCGTGGAGATGCAGGCCGCCTGTTTCTGCAGCAGCGGGTCCACATTGAAGCCCTGCTTCAGCACCTTCACCTCGGGATCCGCGCCGGAAGTCGTGTAGCCAAGCTTACCCATCCAGGCCAGGAATGGGTATTGATTGCCAGCAAACCAGACCCCAATGGTCTTTCCCTTGAAATCTTCCGGAGAGGTGATCCCGCTATCCTTCCGGCAAGTCAGCTCCATGCCGGATTTTTCAAAGATCTGAGCAATATTGACCAAAGGCACGCCTTTCTCGCGCGCGGCAAGCGCATCTGGCATCCAATCCACGATCACATCCGCCCCCCCGGCCGCGATCACCTGGGACGGGTTGATGTCCGGCCCACCCGGCTTAATGGTCACATCCAGCCCTTCGGCCTTGTAGAACCCCTTGGCCTGGGCGACGTAATATCCGGCGAATTGCGCCTGCGTCACCCATTTCAATTGCAATGTCAGATGATCCGCCGCCGAGGCGGACGGCGCGAAACCAAGCGACGGGGCCAGCGCCAGCATCCAGGCCAGGGTCTTCTTCATGATCTTTCAGCCTCTCTTTGATTGGTTCAGTTCGGATTGCGATAGGAAGGATGCCAGAATGTCACCGCCCGCTCGAGCAGTGCCAGCCCCGCGAAAGAGAGCGAGCCCGTCAGCGCCACGATCACGATCGCGGCCCAGACAATGTCGAGATTCAAGCTGGCCGCCTCCGTGGAAATGCGAAACCCCAGCCCCAGAATAGGTGAGCCGAAAAATTCCGCCACCACCGCGCCGATCAGCGCCAGCGTGGTGTTCAATTTCAATGCCGCGAAAATATGCGGCAACGCCGCCGGCAGGCGCAGTTTGAGCAACGTGGTGGCGTAAGGCGCGGCATAGCTCAGCATCAATTCCCGTTCCAGAACCCCCGCCTCGGCCAACCCCGCGCTGGTATTCACCAGCATTGGAAAAAATGTCATCGCCGCGACCACGGCGGCCTTGGACTGCCAACCAAACCCGAACCACATCACCGCGATGGGCGCGATGCCAATGATCGGCATGGCGGACACAAGATTTCCCAATGGCATCAAACCACGCTTGAGAAAATCGGATTTATCCACCGCCAGCGCCATCAGGAACCCGGCACCGCAGCCCAACACATAACCCGGCAGCACCGAGCGGATCACCGTCTGCACGAAATCTTCTCCGAGCATGCCGGCATTGGCACCCAGCGCGGCGATAATGGCCGTTGGTGCCGGCAGCAAAATGGTGGGAACACCAAACCCCTTCACCGCCGCCTGCCACAGCCACAAGACCCAAACCCCAAAAATGGTGGGGGTGGCGAGCTTCGCCAGGCGTGTTTCACGGCGCGCGGAAGCCCCCATGGCGATGACAGCCAGGACGGTGACAATGACGGAGACAAGAAGATATGTCACAGCCTGCCCCCCCGGTGCCATCGCAGCCCGGCTTCCAAGGCCGTGATCGCGCCAAGAATCACCGCCGAGAGCAGAGACGCCGCCACCAGCGTCGACCACACCATCAAGGTCTGCCCGTAATAGCTACCCGCCAGCAAGCGTGATCCCAACCCCGCCTGCGCGCCGGTCGGCAACTCCGCCACAATCGCCCCCATCACCGCCAGGGCCGCCGACACACGCAGGGCAGGAAACAAAAACGCCACCGAGGCCGGCAAACGCAATTTACCGAATATCTCCGCCTCGCTGGCGGAATAAGTATGCAGCAGCTCGAACTGAATCGTCTCCGGCGAACGCATGCCCTTCACCAGACCGACGACAATGGGAAAAAACGCCAGATAAGCCGCGATCGCCACTTTTGGCGTCAAACCCGACAGGCCCAGATTACCCAGCACAACCACCACCATCGGCGCGATGGCGAGAACAGGAATCGTTTGGCTCGCAATCACCCAGGGCATCAATGAGCGATCCAGCACCTTCACATGCACGATCAGCGTGGCGATCACACCGCCCAGCACCAAAGCCACGGCAAGGCCCAGCAGCGCCTCCCGCGCCGTCACGCCCGCATGATAGAACAGGTTGCGCGGCGAGGTGAGCGGCCAGCCGAACAGGCTGTCACCCAACGCCCCCAGCACCTGGTCCGGCCTTGGCAACAGCGTGGTCCCCACCAGGGCCGATAGCCCATACCACAACGCCACCCCCGCCGCCGCCACGACGATGACCGGCAACACGGATTTAATCATAAGAGTGCCCAGCCCGCAGCGCCTCGCGCACACGGTGCGCCACACGGGTGAATGCCTCACTGTCGCGCAGATCCAACGTGCGCTCGCGTGGCAATTCGCTCTCGATCACTTCCACCACCCGTCCCGGCCGGGGCGACATCACCACAATGCGCGTGGATAGAAACACCGCCTCATCGATGGAATGCGTCACGAACCCGCAGGTCAGGCCAGTACGTTCCCAAAGCTGATGCAGATGCAAATTCAATCCGTCGCGGGTGATTTCATCCAGCGCGCCGAAAGGCTCATCCATCAACAGCAAGGACGGCTCAAAGCTCAATGCGCGCGCAATGGAGGCGCGCTGCTGCATGCCCCCTGAAAGCTGCCAGGGGAATTTCTTGGCGAACCCGCAAAGCCCCACAAGCTCCAGATATTTCGCCGCCCTGGCTTGGCGTTCAGCCTTCGCCACCCCCATGATCTCCAGCGGCAACGTCACATTTCGTTCCACATTGCGCCAGGCATAAAGAGCCGGAGCCTGAAACACGTAGCCATAGGCCCTGGCTTGACGAGCCTCCCTTGGAGACACCCCATTCACCTTCAGGCTGCCGCCAGTCGGCTGCACAAGATCGGCGATGGCCCGCAGCAGCGTTGTCTTGCCACAGCCCGAAGGTCCGATGAAGGACACGAAATCGCCACGCTGAATATCGAGCGAAACACTCTCCAGCGCGACCGTGCCCTTGAATTCGATCCGCAGTTCCCGTGCCACCACAGCGGGCAAGCCGGTGACAGCTTCAGGAATGGATGGGGTGATAATTTCGCTCATGCCCCCGTCTTAGGCGCAAGCCGGGCATCTGTCGCCAGCACGGCCTGCAAAAGCACATCCGCCCCCGCGGCCACCTGCTCAGGCTCGGTCTTTTCCGCTTCGTTATGGCTGATGCCTTTCTCGCAAGGCACGAAAATCATGGTGGTGGGCGCCACCTTGGCGATATAGGCGGAATCGTGTCCGGCACCGGAGACGATGCGCCGCGCCGGATAACCGAGCGAAGATGCCGCCCCCTCCACCGCGGCAACGCATTCCTTGTCGAAATGCACCGCCGGGGAATCCCAGATGCGTTCGCATTTGACGCTAACGCCGCTGCCTTCCACGATCTTGTCGAAAGCGGCCCTGGCCTCGTCTTCCATCTTCGCCACCACCGAATCGTTGGGATCTCGGAAATCGATGGTGAAAAAGACCTCACCGGGAATCACGTTACGGGAATTTGGTCGTGCCTCGATCAACCCCACCGTCGCCACCGCATCCGGCCCGTTCGCCAGCCCCACCGCCTGCACCGCCTCGATCATCCTCGCGGCCGCCACCAGGGCATCCTGGCGCAGGCGCATGGGGGTGGAGCCCGCATGGCAATCCATCCCCGTCACCGTTACCTCATACCAACGCATGCCCTGCACGCCGGTGACAATCCCGATGGTCTTGCCCTCATCCTCAAGAATCGGCCCCTGCTCGATATGCAGCTCGAAATGCGCCGCCAGCTTGTGGCCCCCGCACGCCTCTCCGCCGACAAAGCCGATCCGCTTCAGCTCATCGCCAAATGTCAGCCCCTCGCGGTCCTCCCGTTCATAAGCATAATCCCGGGAAAACACCCCCGCGAACACGCCCGAGGAAAGCATGGCCGGCGCAAAACGCGACCCCTCCTCGTTCGTCCAGTCGATCAGCTCGATCGGCGCATGGGTCTCAATGCCGGAATCATTCAGTGTGCGAAGCACTTCCAGCCCGGCCAGCACGCCGATAATACCATCGAACTTTCCACCCGTCGGTTGCGTGTCCAGATGGCTGCCAATGGCGATCGGCGGCAGAGCGTTATCCTTGCCGGGGCGGCGGGCGAAGATATTGCCCATATCGTCATAATGCACATCGCACCCCGCCGCCTCGCATTGACCGATCAGCCAATGGCGCACCTGTGCGTCGAGATCCGTGAGCGTCAGGCGCTTCACACCCCCCTTTTCGGTTCCACCGATCTTCGCGGTTTCCATGATGGTGTCCCACAGCCGGGCACCATCCACACGCATATTCGTACTCATTCCGCAGCCTCCGCAGCCACACGCATGGGGTTATTCGGGTGATGCTTCCAGGTAAGATGCTCCATCGCCTGCTGTGGCCGCATGGTAATGCAATCATCCACCGGGCAAACATGTGAGCACAGATTGCAGCCCACGCACGCCTCGTCAATCACTTCGTAACCCCTCTTTTCTCCGCCCTCATGCAGCCTGATCGCCTGATGGGCGGTGTCCTCGCAGGCGATATGGCACAGCCCGCAGCCGATGCAGGCCTCCGCATCAATGCTGGCGATGCTCTTCCAGGCCAGATTCAAATCTTCCCAATGCACGAATTTCTGAACCGCCCGGCCCGTGACATCCTCGATCCGCGCATAGCCCTTTTCATCCATCCAGTTGGAAAGCCCGCTGATCATGTCATCCACGATCCGGAACCCGTAATGCATCGCGGCGGTGCAGACCTGCACACTGCCTGCCCCCAGCGCCAGAAACTCCGCCGCGTCGCGCCACGTTGCGATTCCTCCAATACCGGAGATCGGCAGGCCGGGAATGGAGCGCGCAATCTCGCCCACCATGCGCAGCGCGATCGGCTTCACCGCCGGGCCGCAATACCCGCCATGCGTGCCCAACCCATCCACGCTGGGCTGCGGCACCATATTGTCCAAATCCACCCCGGTGATGGAGGTGATGGTGTTGATCAAACTCACCGCATCCGCCCCGCCCGCCCGCCCGGCGGCGGCGGGTTTGAGAATATCCGTGACATTCGGCGTCAGTTTCACGATCACCGGCATGCGGCTATGTTGCTTGCACCAGCGCGTGACCATCTCGACATATTCAGGCACCTGCCCCACGGCAGCCCCCATGCCGCGCTCGCTCATGCCGTGCGGACAGCCGAAATTCAGTTCGATGCCATCCGCCCCGGTCTCCTCCACCAGCGGCAGAATGCGCTTCCAGCTTTCCTCCTCGCACGGCACCATCAGGCTCACCACCACCGCGCGGTCTGGCCAGTTGCGTTTGACTTGTTTTATTTCATCGAGGTTCAAGCGCAACGGCCGGTCGGTGATCAGCTCGATATTGTTCATGCCCATCAGCCGCTGGCCGTTATAGCCAATACCGCCATAGCGCGAACTTACATTCACCACCGGCGGGTCTTCACCCAGCGTTTTCCAGACCACCCCGCCCCATCCGGCGGCAAAGGCGCGCTCCACGTTATAGGCCTTGTCCGTCGGCGGGGCGGAGGCCAACCAGAACGGGTTGGGTGCCTTGATACCGGCAAACTCAATGCTGAGATCAGCCATTCGCCTTACCTTCCAGATAAGCGTTGATGCCAATGGCGGCGCGCTTGCCATCCGCCACGGCCTGCACGGTCAAATCCTGCCCCGCGATGCAATCCCCCCCCGCGAACACGCCAGGCAGGGAGGTTTCCAACGTCTCGTCCCGCACCAGGAACCGCCCGTTCTCGACCTTCGGCAACGCGTCCCTGTCCGAAACCTCCAAACTCTGGCCAACCGCTTTCAAAACCATATCGGCGGCTAAAACAAACCCGTCATCACCCAGGCTCAACCGGCCATCCACCAGGACCGTGCGCGCGAAACGTATCGCCCGCACAGCCCCTCCCCCCTCGATCGCCACGGGCGCCGCCCAATGCCGGAAAGCCACGCCATTCACCAGCGCCCAATCCTGCTCCACGCTGGTGGCGGGCATGTCCTCGCGCCCGCGCCGGTACACCAAGCTCACCAGTTCCGCCCCCAGGCGCTTGGCCTGCACCGCCGCGTCGATGGCGGTGTTGCCCCCGCCGATCACCACCACATGCCGCCCCACCGGCACATCGGCCTTGTCCCTGGACTGGCGCAAATCCTCGATGAACCGCACCGCATCCCGCACACCCGGCAGATCCTCACCGGGAATGGCAAGCGCCTTCACGCCCGCCTGGCCAATTCCCAGAAACACCGCATCGTAATCGCGCCGCAGCGCGCCAAGATCCAACTCCCGCCCCAGCGCCTGATTCGGAATCAGCTTGATTCCGCCAATGCCCAGCACGAATTCAACCTCACGCGCCGCGAACTCGTCCGCCATTTTATAGGCGGCGATACCGTACTCGTTCAAACCGCCAGGCTTCGATCTGGCGTCGAACAAATCCACCTCATGCCCCGCCTTCGCCAACTCATGCGCGCAGGCCAGCCCCGCGGGCCCCGCCCCCACCACGGCAATGCGCCGCCTTGTTTCCACCGCCCGGGCAAAAGGATGCTTGCCCGTGGCCCGCGCGCGCAGCATGGCCGCATCCGTCGCCACGCGCTGCAACGCGCCAATCTCCACCGGCTTCTGCTGCTGGGCAGTGCGCACGCACGCCCCCTCGCACAAAATCTCGGTCGGGCAGACGCGCGCGCAGGCCCCGCCAAGAATATTCGCTTCAAGAATTTTTTGCCCCGCGCCACTCAGATTTCCCGTCGAGATGGCGCGGATGAAGCCCGGAATATCGATCGAGGTCGGGCAGGCCTGAACGCAGGGCGCATCGTAACAAAAATAGCAGCGCGACGCCTCTATATCCGCTTGATCGCGCGTCAGCGGCGGATGCGCATCAGCGAAACATTCCGCCAGCCTTTCAACACTCAAACGCGCCGCGGCCACGTCCGACTCGCCTAAATTATAAACATTGTCCGCGATGGTGCTCATCAAGGCCCCCGGTTGGATCGCAAAACAAACTTGACCAAAGCTGATTAAACAGTCAAGTTATTTATATACATGCCGAAACACAAAATCGCCCCGGCCAAACAGGGTAATTTTTATGCATATGATTAGAAAACAAGCGCCCCCTCCACGCCCCCGCCAAGCCCGCAGCGAGCAAGCGGTGGAGCGTATCCTGGCGGCGGCGGAGCGTGTTTTCGCCAAGGCCGGGTTTGGCGGCGCCACCATGACCGCCCTGGCCCATGCCGCGGGCCTTCCCAGCGCCAACCTGCATTACCATTTCGGCACCAAGGAAGATTTATATAAAGCCGTTCTTGAGAACATCCTCACCCTATGGCTGGACGCGACAGAGTACATCACGCCCGACACCTCCCCCGCACGAGGGTTGAGCGCTTATATCAGCGCCAAGCTCGCTTATTCCCGCACGCGGCCTTACGCCTCCAAGGTCTTCGCCAACGAGGTTCTGCACGGCGCCACCCACCTTCATTCCTATCTGGGGCAGGAGCTGCGCCGGAAGGTCGAGGAAAAAACCAAGGTTCTTGAAGGCTGGATACAAAATGGCCTGATGGAGCCGGTCGATGCGCGGCATCTCTTCTTCCTGATCTGGGCCATGACCCAGACCTATGCCGATTTCGATACGCAAATTCGCACCGTGCTGGGCCGCGACGAGCTGCTGGCGGAAGATTACGCAACGGCGGAAAGGTTGATCCTGCGTCTCACCTTGCGCGGCTGCGGCCTTTCCTTTCCAATCCCGGAGACAAAATCATGAGCCTTCTGATCCATGGCGGCACGGTGGTCACCGCCGAGCATAGCGTTCGCGCTGATATTCTCTGCATCGATGGAAACATCGCCGCCATCGGCGAAAAACTGGAGGTCCCCTCCGGCACGGAAACCATCGACGCGGGCGAAGCCTATGTCATTCCCGGCGGCATCGACCCGCATACCCATATGCAGTTGCCCTTCATGGGCACCACCGCCTCGGATGATTTCTACACCGGCACGGCGGCGGGGCTGGCCGGCGGCACCACCATGATCATCGATTTCGTGATCCCCGGCCCCCATGACTCACCGCTCGACTGCTATCATGTCTCGCGCGGCTGGGCGGAAAAATCCGCGGCAGATTATTCCTTCCATGTCGCCATCACCTCATGGTCGGACAAGGTGCATGCGGATATGGGCGAGCTGGCGCAAAAGCACGGCGTCAACAGCTTCAAGCATTTCATGGCGTATAAGGGCGCCATCATGGCGGATGATCATATCCTGCTGAACAGCTTTTCACGCGCGCTGGAACTCGGCGCCATCCCCACCGTGCATGCCGAGAATGGCGAGGCCGTCTACCATCTTCAACGCGCCTTGCTGGCACAGGGCATCACCGGGCCGGAAGGCCATCCCCTCTCCCGCCCGCCCGCCGTGGAGGGTGAAGCGGCGGAGCGCGCCATTTCCATCGCTGGCGTGCTCGGCGTGCCCGTCTATATCGTGCATGTCTCAACGGAAGAGGCCGCCAACGCCATTGCCCGCGCCCGCGCCACCGGCCAACGCGTCTATGGGGAGGTGCTGGCGCAGCATCTCGTGGTGGATGACAGCGTCTACCGCAACCCGGACTGGGACTTCGCCGCCGCGCATGTGATGAGCCCGCCCTTCCGCCCGAAACATCACCAGAAGGCGCTTTGGGCCGGGCTGGTCTCCGGCCAGCTGCAAACCACCGCCACGGATCATTGCTGCTTCCGCGCCGCGCAGAAAGCCATGGGCAAGGACAATTTCACCGCCATCCCCAACGGCACCGGCGGCATAGAGGACCGCATGAGCGTGCTCTGGCACCATGGCGTGGGCACCGGCAAGCTGACACCGTCGGAGTTCGTGCGCATCACCTCCACCAACACCGCGCAGATCTTCAACATATATCCCCGCAAGGGCGCGGTGGCGGTGGGGGCGGATGCCGACCTCGTGGTCTGGGACCCGAAGGCCAACCGCGTCATCTCCACCAAAACCCAGCATCAGCAGGTGGATCTGAACGTGTATGATGGCATGGAGGTCACCGGCATCGCCCGCCACACCGTCGCCGGCGGCAAGCTGGTCTACACCAATGGCGATCTGCGGGCCGCGCGCGGGGCCGGCAAGCATATCGACCGCCCCTGCTATACGCCCGTGCTGAAAGCGCAGGAAATCCGCAACCTGCTGGCCATGCCCGGCGCCGTGGCGCGTGAGCCCTCTCTCGCCGTCACGCCGTAAGCATCGTCAAACCCCGCGCGCCAGCACCAACGTCCGCAGCCGAAAGGTCAATGCCAGCGCCGCGGCGACGATCAGCGCGCCGGTCAGAAACACCGCCGGGTAGCCAAAATGCCCGCCGACCGCGCCCGCCAACGGGCCGGTCACTCCCAGCGCAACATCGAGAAACACGGTATAGATGGCAATCGCGGCCCCCCGGCTGCCTGGCGCCACCGTCCGCAACGCTTCCACCGCCAGGGCAGGAAAAACCAGCGAGAACCCGAACCCCGCCAAGGCCGCGCCCAGCAGTGCCACCAGCGGCGCCGGAGCCAGCCAAAGCAGGACCAACCCCGCCACCTCGATCGCGAAGGAAACCAGCGCCGCGCGGAATCCGCCAAATCTTCCAATGGCTCCCGCCAGGAAAATCCGCACCGAGACAAAGCACAGCCCGAAGCTGGTCAGCGCATAAGCCGCGCCTTGCCAGCCATGAGCCGTGTAATAAAGCGCCATGAAGGCCACGATGACGCCAAACCCGAACGAACCGCCCGCCAGCGCCAAACCATAGGGCACGATCTCACGCGCCACGCTCAACATGCTCATCCTCTTGGCGCCGACCAATGGCGCCGCCGCCTTGTTGAAGGCCGCCCCCACCAGCCCCAGGAGCGGTAGAATCATCGCCACCCCCGCCAGGGCGGGTAGCCCACCCCAATGCATCAACGCCACACCGGCGGGCGCCCCCGCGGCAATGCCGCCATAGGAGGACACACCATTCCACGAGATCACTTCCGCCGTGGCCGCGCCGCCCAGGCGCCCAATGCCCCAGGTGATGCACCCCGTGCCGGTGCCGCTCTCCGCCGCCCCCAGAAATAACCGGCTCAGCAGCAGCCAACTCAACACCGCCAGAGGCGCATGGCACAGCGCGCCGCCCATGATGCATACCCCATTCAGGCCCGCGCAGATCAACCCCGCCAGCACCGTCACCTTGGCGCCGCGCACATCCGAGATCCGCCCGACGACGGAACGGGTCAGCAAAGTCGCCGCATATTGCAGGCTGATCACGATCCCCGCCAAAGCCGCGCTATAGCCGAGGGTAAAATGCACAAGCCCGGGAAAGACCGCCAAGGGCAGGCCAATCAGAAAATAGGTAACCGCGTTGAACACGACGATCGAGAGAATCTGCGCCGTGTTCCCGCGCCTCGAATCACCGCCGCCAACCGCCATCGCAAAAAGCCCCCCTTGCGGCGCGCAATCTAGGAGGCTTGAACCAAACAGTACAATCTTCCCAGCCATGCGGCGGGCACAGCCTTACCCCGCGAAGGCGGCTTCTTCCAGCGCCGCCCAGTCCACGGCCCAGCCGGGAGGCTCCAGCTTCGTCGCGCCCGGCCTTGTCAACTCCAGCACCGGCCCAGGGGGCACCAGCTTGCCCCCCTTCACAAAGGCCGCCCGCACCACCGCGCTGCAAGCCACCCCATCCGGCCCTGTGAAAATCTGTTCCACATACATCCAGCGCTCGTCCCATCCGAGCAGTCTGGTGGCCAGGGTCATGCGCGCGAACGGTTTGAGCGGACGGCGAAACCGCATCGCCGCCCCGGCCAGCACCACCCCCAATCGATCGCGGCGCATCGCGGCCCAAGCGCCTGAGCGCAGGATCAAATCCACCCGTCCCAGATCCATCAACGCCAGATAGCGCGAGTTGGTCATATGCAGGTTCAAATCGAGATCCAGCGGCCAAACCCGGAAATAGAGGCAAGATATTTCCTCCATCCCCAGCTTCGCTCGCCGCCAAGCGCCGAACAGGACATAAATCAACCGGAAAATCAGATTCATGCCGTGCGCCCGGCCTGTTCTTCCGACAGCAACTCCTTGCGCGAGAGCTTGCCCACCACGGTTTTCGGCAAGACATCCCGAAACTCAATCCTCTTCGGCCGCTCCACCGGAGAGAGATGCTGTTCCAAAAAGGTTTGCAATTGCGCTTCGGTCACCTTGTCCCCGTCCTGCAATTTCACATAAGCCTTCGGCACCTGCCCGCGCTTGGCGTCGGGAATACCGATCACCACCGCTTCCAGCACCGCCGGGTGTTTATACAGCGCCTCCTCCACCATGCGGGGATAAACGTTATATCCCCCGGAAATGATCAGATCCTTGATCCTGTCGACCAGAAAAATATATCCGTCCTGGTCGATATACCCGACATCGCCCGTACGCAGCGCCCCGTCCACGAACACTTTCGCGGTCTCGTCCGGACGGTTCCAATAACCCGGCATCACTTGCGGGCCGCGCACACACACCTCTCCCAGTTCACCTCGCGCCACGCACCGCTCCGGATCGTCCAGCGACCGGATCTCCACCACCGTCTCGTCCACCGGCATGCCGATGGAACCATCCCTCACCTCACCGAACAAATTGCACGCCACCACCGGCGATGCTTCGGACAACCCATATCCCTCCACCAATTTGCAGCCCGATAGCTGTTCGAAACGCGCGCGTATCTCCGCGGGCAATGGCGCCGCGCCGGACACACAATAACGGATGGAGGATAATGCCCATTTCTCATGCGCGGCGGCCTCGTTGATATTGGCATAAATCGTCGGCACGCCGGGAAAGAAAAGCGGTTTCGTGCGCGCCAGCGTTTTACGCAGCAAATTTTTCTCGTAACGGGGCAGCAAGATCATCTCCAGCCCCAGCATGATCGAGAGATTCATCGCCACCGTCATGGCGAAGACATGGAACAGCGGCACCAGCGTGAGCATGCCCGCCCCCGGCGCGATCTCAGGCAGCCGCCGCGCCACCTGCGCGCAATTGGCGGTGAGATTGGCATGGGTCAGCATCGCCGCTTTTGGAATACCCGTGGTGCCGCCTGTATATTGCAGTACGGCGAGATCCGTCGCCGGCGCGCATGGCACCGCGCGCGGCACCGCGCCCGCTCCGCCCAGCGAGCGGAAAAGAACATGCCTGGAATCAACTGGAATGTCCGCCAGGCTCTTGCGCCGTGTCAGCCAGAAGCCGAATCGCTTCACCGGGCTCAAAATGTCCAGCATCGAGCCGACGATGAGATGATCGAGCGAACCATCCGCCACGATCGGCGCGAACTTCCGGTACAGCTCCTCCACATCCAGCGTCACCGCGATCCGCGCGCCGCTATCCTGCAAGAAATGCCGCAGCTCGCTTTCCACATAAAGCGGGCTGAGATTCACCACCACGCCGCCAGCACGCAAAATCGCGTAATAGAAAATGACGTAATAAGGCGTGTTCGGCAGACACAAAGCCACGCGCGTGCCTTTCTCCACCCCCAATACCTGCAACCCGGCCGCCGCGCGCGCCACCAACAGGCCCAACTCCGCATAGCTCGTCCGCCTGCCGAAAAAATCCATGACCGGCACAGACGGAAACCGCGCCACCGCATTGGCCAGCAATTCATGCACCGGCAAGGCTGGAATCGCGGCTTTGCTTTCACCCGCGTTCATCGTCATCCCTCCGTGCACGGTGTTAGCTTCGTGGCCGGGCGTGTCCAGACTTCCGAACGGCCCAGCAAGGGAATCCCGATATAACCACGCACATGCAGCGTACCGTCCGCCGCCATGTGCATCACGGATTTATAAGTCTTGCCGCCCTCGGGATCGTAAATCCATCCTCCTTTCCAACCGCCATCTCCGTCCGGTGAAAAATCACCTAGAATCGAAAGCCCGCAGAGCTTCCTGCCGCGCAGTGCCACGTCCTCGTTATGAATATCGGTCTTTGGCTTACCAGTCGATGAATCCAGCGGCGTTTTCAGCCATTCGATTTTCCCGCATAAATCGGCACCGCATTTGGAAATGAGGATTCCAGCCTTGCCGGTCTGATCCTCCCACCAGCCCAACGGGCTGCTATCCGCCACGGCCGGCGCCGCGAACCCCATGAACGCCACGATGGCCAGGATAAATTTTCCTTGGCGCTTGGAACCATTCCCTTGCATTTTCATCCCTATTTGGTATTTGTCATACACAATACGTTAGGTTACCCCCCTATTCAATAGAAAAGAAGGACAGCAACGTCCGAGGGGACCATAAACCGGCTGAGGAGGAGACCAGGAATTATGAAAAAGACCAATTTATATAAAACCCACCTTCTGGCGGCGACGGCATGCGGCGCCCTGGCGGCGCTCAGCCTCGGGCAGACCGCGCGGGCCTCGGGCTTTGGCCTGCGCGAGGGCGCGGCCGACTGGCTGGGCAACGCCTTCGTCGGCGGGGAAGCCAAGGCTTACGACGCCAGCACCGCCTGGACCAATCCAGCCGGCATGGCGTTGCTCGATCAGAGCCAGGTCGATGACAATATCAGCTTTATCGCGCCATCCGCCAATTTTTCCGGCTACAATACCAACCCGCTCACCGGCGGCACGGTCAGCGGCACACAAGGCGGCAACGCGGTCACGCCAGCCGCGTCCGGCGCCCTGTTCGGCGTTTTCGCCCTCGCGCCGAATTGGCGGCTGGGGTTCAGCGTCACCAACCCCTATGGTGAGCGCACCTCCTATCCGGGCGATTTCGTCGGCCGTTATCAGAGCCTTGTGTCCAGCATCACCGGCATCGATTTCGGCCTTGCCCTGTCATACAAGGTGAACAACCATTTCTCCGTTGGCGGCGGCCCGGTCATTGAATATTTCCAGGCCCGCCTCACCCAGGCGCTGAACGTGCCGGTGCTGAGCGCCGCCACCGGCCAGGACCCGTTCGCGGACGTTCATGGCAGCAATGTCGGTGTCGGCTACAATCTCGGCATGCTCTATAGATTCGACAACGCGACACGCATCGGCGTCGATTATCATTCCCGTATCCGCCACGACATCAACGGCACGCAGCGCATCACCGTACCGGGCATCTATTCGGCCCTCAGCCCCTCCACCGCGGCGCTGCTGAACGAGGGCAACAGCAGCGCCACCACCACCGTCACCATGCCGGATTCGGTGGGCATCGGCATCTATCATCAAATCACCCCGGCCTGGGCGGTCATGGGCAGCCTGCAATGGACCCATTGGGCCCTGTTCAACAGCCTGCACGTCACCCCCACCAACGGCTTCCCCGGCACTGTCCTTAACGAGAATTGGCGCAACACCTGGTTCGCGGGCATCGGCACCAATTACTGGCTCACCGACAAGCTGATGCTGCAAGCCGGTTTCGCCTACGACGAATCCCCCGTGACCGATTCCAACCGCACATCGCGCGTGCCGGATGCAGACCATTACGACCTCGGCGTCGGCATGCAGTACAAGATCACCCCGGCCGCCACGTTCCAGCTTGCCTATGGCCATGTCTTCACACCGGGCGGCAGCGTCAACAGCACCGCCTCCACCTCCTCCCTGACCCCCAGCGGCACGCTCATTGGCAACTACTCCGCCTCGGACAACTCCGTCACGGCGGGCGTGACCATGAAGTTCTGATCCGGCCAGATCCCGCGCCCCCACATGCAAAGGTAAATAAAATGACCTAATAGTGACCCAAGACACAGGCCTCAGGAGTTTCCATGCCGCCCGACGACACACTTTATACCGTCACGCAGCTCGGCGCAGAGCTGGGGATCACCGTGCGGACCTTGCATTTCTATGAAGCGCAGGGCCTCATCACCCCCCGCCGCGCGGGCAACACGCGGGTCTATTCCCAGCGTGACCGCGCCCGGATGATCCTGATTTTGCGTGGCAAGAGGCTCGGCTTCTCCATTAAGGAGATCAAGGAATATCTTGAGCTTTACGACACAGACCCCACCCACGGGCAGCAGACGCGCGCGCTGCTGAAAGCGGCGCGCAACCGCATCCACAAGCTGGAGGAACAACGCTTGGCCGTGGAACAGACCCTCACCGAACTGCGCAGCATCGCGGTGCAGTGCGAGGAAGCACTTAAAAACCTGGCGTCCTCACCGGCTCCAGCATCCAACCCCAAAACCGGCCAGGCGAAAAAAGCCGCCGCCAAACCGATCGGGAGATCACCGTGACCCAAGCCGTTATCGCGGGCTATGCCCGTTCCCCCTTCACCCTCGCCAGCAAGGGCGCTCTCGCCCGCACCCGTCCCGACGATATCGCCGCCGAGCTGATTGCCGCCCTCCTCGCCCGCACCGGCGTCAACCCGTCCGATCTTGAAGCCGTCATTCTCGGCTGCGCCTTCCCCGAGGGTGAGCAGGGCCTCAACCTCGCCCGCCTCGTCGCCCTTCATGCCGGGCTGCCGCAATCCGTCGGCGGCTACACCGTGAATCATTTCTGCGGCTCCTCCATGCAGTCCATCCACATCGCCGCCGGGCATATCGCCACCGGCTCTGGCGAGGCGTTCATCGCCGCGGGTGTCGAGAGCATGAGCCGCGTGCCGATGATGGGCTTCAACCCGCTGCCCAACCCCGCCCTCTACGCCAAAATTCCCGCCGCCTATATGGGCATGGGCGAAACCGCCGAGAACGTGGCCGCGAAATGGAACATCTCCCGCGCCGCGCAGGAGACCTTCGCCGTGGAAAGCCAGCGCCGCGCCGGCGCCGCCATCAAGGCCGGGCATTTCAAGGATGAAATCGTTCCCATCACCACCAAGTCAGGCAAAGTCGAAGCCGATGGCTGCCCCCGGGCCGAAACCACCGCCGAGGGCCTGGCCGGCCTGAAACCCGCCTTCAGCACCGACGGTTCCGTCACCGCCGGCACCTCCTCCCCGCTCACGGACGGTGCCTCCGCCGTGCTGGTCTGCTCCGAGGATTACGCCACCAGGCACGGCCTGAAGCCGCTGGCCCGCATCGTCGCCTCCGCCACGGCGGGCTGCGCGCCGGAGATCATGGGCATCGGCCCCGTCGCCGCCACCAGAAAAGCCCTCGCCCGCGCCGGGCTCAGCGCGGCCGATCTCGACGTTGTGGAGCTGAACGAAGCTTTCGCCTCCCAGTCCCTCGCCTGCATCCACGATCTCGGGCTGGACGCCGCGAAGGTGAATATCGATGGCGGCGCCATCGCGCTTGGCCATCCGCTGGGCGCCACAGGCGCGCGCATCACCGGCAAGGCCGCCAGCCTGCTGGCCCGCACCGGCGGGCGCTACGCGCTGGCCACCCAATGCATCGGCGGCGGCCAGGGCATCGCCACCATTCTGGAGCGCGTGTGATGGAGACCATCCGCAAGGCTGCCGTCATCGGCGCCGGAACCATGGGGGCGGCCATCGCCGCGCAATTCGCCAATGCGGGCGTGCCGGTACTGTTGCTGGACATCGTGAAGCCCGGGGCCCCCAGCCGCAACGCGCTGGCCGAGGGCGCCATCGCCAAGATGCTCAAAACCGATCCCGCGCCCTTCATGTCCACGCGCGCCGCCAAGCTGGTCACCCCGGGCAATATCGAGGATGACCTCCCCCAGCTCGCCAGTTGCGACTGGGTGGTGGAAGCCATCATCGAGCGTCTGGATCTCAAGCAGGATCTCTACCGCAAGATCGACGCGGTGCGCCGCCCCGGCATGGCGGTGTCCTCCAACACCTCCACCATCCCTCTGGCCAAGCTCACCGAGGGCCTGCCGGAGAGCTTCAAGCGCGACTTCCTGATCACCCATTTCTTCAACCCGCCGCGCTATATGCGCCTGCTGGAGCTGGTGACCGGCCCCGAGACCGACCCGGCCCTCGCCGCCAAGGTGGAAGCCTTCTCCGACATCGCGCTCGGCAAGAGCGTGGTGAAGGCCAAGGACTCACCGGGCTTCATCGCCAACCGCCTCGGCGTGTTCTGGCTGCAAACCGGTGTGATCGAGGCCATGGATGCGGGCCTCACGGTCGAGGAAGCCGACGCCATCATGGGCCGCCCCTTCGGCATCCCCAAAACCGGCGTGTTCGGCCTCATCGACCTCGTGGGGCTGGACCTCATGCCCCACATCAATGCCAGCCTCGCGGGCGCCCTGCCCACCGGCGACGCCTTCCACGCCACCAACCGCGATTTACCGCTCATCGAGAAGATGATCGCGGAGGGCTATACCGGCCGCAAGGGCAAAGGCGGCTTCTACCGCAAAGGCGCCAAGGGCCGCGAGGCCATCGACCTTGTCAGCGGCGATTACCGCCCGGTACGCAAGCCCCCCGCGCCGGATGGGCGCGATATGCGCAAGCTGCTCAGCCAATCCCCCTATGCATGGCGGGTGATGGGCCAGACCCTGGCCTATGCCGCCTCCCTGATACCGGAAGCCGCCGAGGACATCCACGCCATCGATGAAGCGATGCGCCTTGGCTATAACTGGAAATTCGGCCCCTTCGAGCTGATCGACAAAATCGGCGCGGACTGGCTGGCCGAAAAGCTGGCGGCGGATCATCTTCCCGTCCCCGCCTTGCTCGCCGCCGCCAAGGGCAAGAGCTTCTACCGGCTGGAGGGGGCAAACCGCGACTATCTCGGCACGGATGGCGCCTATCATAAGCTCACCCGCCCGGGTGGCGTGCTGATGCTGGAAGACATCAAACGCGCCGCCAAACCGGTGCTGAAAAACGCCTCGGCCGCGGTGTGGGACATTGGCGACGGCGTGCTCTGCTTCGAGCTGACCTCCAAGAGCAATAGCTGGGACCAGCAAAATCTCGAACTCCTCGCCAAAACCATCGAACTGGTGCCGCAGAACCACAAGGCGCTTGTCATCTATAACGAAGGCTCGCATTTCTCCGTCGGCGCCAATCTCGGCCTCGCCCTCTTCGCCGCCAACATCGCGGCCTGGAGCGAGATTGAGAAACTCGTCGCCTCCGGCCAGCAGATTTTCAAGAAGCTGAAATACGCGCCCTTCCCCAGCATCGCCGCGCCGTTCGGCATGGCGCTTGGCGGCGGCTGCGAAATTCTGCTGCACAGCTCCGCCATCCAGGCCCATGCGGAAGCCTATATCGGGCTGGTGGAATGCGGTGTCGGCCTCGTGCCCGCCTGGGGCGGCTGCTCGGAAATGCTCCTCCGCTGGGCCGCCAACAAATCCATGCCGCGCGGCCCCATGCCCGCCGCATCAAAAGTGTTCGAGATGGTCAGCACCGCCACGGTCAGCAAATCCGCCGCCAACGCCAAGGAACTTCTCTTCCTGCGTGAACCCGACGGCATCACCATGAACCGCTACCGCCTGCTGGCGGATGCCAAAGCCAAGGCCCTGTCCCTGGCCGAATCCTACGCCCCACCCGAGGCCCCCACATACCAGCTTCCCGGCGAGGATGGGCGCGTGGGCTTTGCCATGGCGGTGAAGGACTTCCGCAAGAAAGGCCTGGCCACACCGTACGATGAAGTCGTGGCGGGTGAACTCGCCACCGTCCTGTCCGGCGGCGCGGCGGACATCATCGACCGCCCGACCGAGCAGGACATCCTCACCCTCGAACGCGCCGCCTTCACGCGGCTCATCAAACAGGACGGCACGCTGGCGCGCATCGAAACAATGCTCACCACCGGCAAGCCGCTTCGCAATTAAGGAGAAAAGCCATGCAAACCTATACCGCGCCCCTGCGGGACATGCGCTTTGTTCTACACGAGCTGCACCAAAGCCCCCCCTTGCCCGGCACCGAGGAGTTCACCCCCGAATTGCTGGACACCGTGCTGGAGGAAGCCGGCAAATTCTGCACGGAAGTTCTGCTGCCCATCAACGCCAGCGGCGATGAGGAAGGCTGCCATTACGAGAACGGCATCGTACGCACCCCGAAAGGCTTCAAGGAGGCTTACAAGGCCTTCTCCGAAGCCGGCTGGGGCGCGCTGAACGCCGACCCGAAATATGGCGGCCAGGGCCTGCCGGAAACCGTGGCGAAGCTGGTGGAGGAAATGATCTGCGCCAGCAACATCTCCTTCGGGCTATATCCCGGCCTCTCTCACGGCGCTTATGTGGCCCTGAAGAGCCATGGCTCGGAGGAGTTGAAGGATTTCTACCTGCCCAAGCTCGTCTCCGGCGAATGGTCCGGCACCATGTGCCTCACCGAGCCCCATTGCGGCACGGATCTCGGCCTGCTCCGCACCAAGGCGGTGCCGCAGGGCGATGGCAGCTACAAACTCACCGGCTCGAAAATCTTCATCTCCGCCGGCGAGCACGACATGTCCGAGAACATCATCCACCTCGTGCTCGCCCGCTTGCCGGACGCACCGGCGGGCGTGAAGGGCATCTCCCTCTTCCTGGTGCCGAAATTCCTGCCGGATGAAAACGGCCGGCCCGGGGCGGGCAACGGTGTCTCCTGTGCCGCCATCGAGCACAAAATGGGCATCAAGGCCTCCGCCACCTGCCAGATGAATTTCGACGACGCGACAGGCTGGCTGGTCGGCGCGCCCCACAAGGGCATGCAGGCCATGTTCGTGATGATGAATTCCGAGCGCCTCTCCGTCGGAACACAAGGTCTGGGCATTGGCGAGGCCGCCTATCAAGGGGCTGTCGCCTATGCCAGGGACCGGCTCCAGGGCCGCTCACTGGCAGGGGCCAAATATCCGGACAAACCAGCCGACCCGATCATCGTCCACCCGGATATCCGCCGCAACCTCATGACCATCCGTGCCTATAACGAGGGCTGCCGTGCCCTTGGCATCTGGGTCGCGGGCATCATGGACGTGGCCGAGCGCAGCGAAAATCCGAAGGAAAAAGCCGAGGCGGAAGAATTCATCGCCGTGCTGACCCCGGTGGTGAAGGCCCTCTTCACCGATCTTGGCTTCGAGAGCGCCAATCTCGCCGTGCAGACCTATGGCGGCCATGGCTATATCCGCGACCACGGCATGGAGCAGCTGGTGCGCGATTCACGCATCGCCATGATCTATGAAGGCACCAACGGTATCCAGGCGCTGGATCTGGTGGGCCGCAAGATACCCGCCAACATGGGGCGCGGCCTGCGCCGCTTCTTCCACCCGGTGGCGGCATTCATCGAGGAAAACCAGAACGACCCGGCCATCGGCAAGCTGGTGCAGGGCTTCGCCCGCGCCTTCGGGGCCTTGCAGCTCGCCACCGGCTTCGTCGCCGAAAAAGCCCTGAAGGACGCCGAGGAAGCCGGCGCCGCCGCCACCGATTATCTGCGCCTGTTCGGGCTGGTGGCGTTGGGTTTCATGTGGATGCGCACCGCCAAGATCGCCGCGCGGAAAGCCATGTTGCCCGGTCCGGACCATGAGTTCTACAAAGCCAAGCTCGCCACCGCGCGCTTCTTTGCCGAGCGTATCCTGCCCCAGGCGGGCGCGCTGCTGTTCACCATCAAGTCCGGCAAGGCCTCGCTGATGGCCCTTGAGGACGACGCCTTCTAAACCTTTCCCCTTGGCTCACCTTCAGGCCCGGTGGCAATGTCCGCCGGGCTTTTTTTGTCGAATAGGCAAAGGGCCCTCATGCGGTTTTGCGGCACCCGCCGGAGCGTCGTTTTGTTATTCGAAAACATGATAACCAGCCCGCTGCCATTCCTTTTTCAGATGACCCTAATATGGCTCGCCATCTTCGTGCCACCCGCCGCGCTTGCCGGGCGGCGTAAAATCCGGCCTTTGAACAGCATGACCACCCCGCCCGCCATTACCCACCGCGCCATTCTCGCCATCGCCGTGCCGATGATGTTTGCCTATCTCAGCACGGCGCTGGAGGGCAGCATCGCCACCTCCGCCATTGGCCAGTTGGGCGTGGCCTCACTGTCGGCGGGTATCGCCATCGCCGCCATTCTGTTCGATATTTTGCTCGTCAGCCTGAATTTTCTGCGCAGCACGGCCTTGGGCCTGTCCGCCATCGCGCTGGGGGCCGGCAAAATTCAGGAAGCCCGCGCTGTCATCCAACGCTCCCTGGTCTTGGCCTTTCTGCTCGGGCTGGTCATTGCCCTTTTTCGTGGGCCGGAGGCGCGATACGGGCTGAGCTGGTTGGGCGGACAGGGACCCGTATTGCAGGCCGCGGTCGATTATGCGCTCATCCGCGCGCTCTCAGCCCCCTTCGCGCTGGGCAATTACGCCATCCTCGGCGCGCTGCTGGGGCATGGCAAGGCCATGGCCGGGCTGGCACTGCAATTGCTGCTCAACGCCGTGAATATCGCCGTCTGCCTGAGCGCCGTGCTGGTGCTGCATTGGGGCATAAAGGGAGCGGCATGGGCATCCGTCGCCGGGGAAAGCACCGCCTTTTTGGCGGGCATCGTCTGGCTGCATTGCCTCGCGGGGCCGCTATATCGGGGATTCTCCGATGCCCTGCGCCATGGATGGGGCTGGCGGCAGATGGGCCGGCTGAACCGGGACACGCTGATCCGCACAGTGGCGCTGCTTTTTTCCTTCGCCTTCTTCACCCGCCAGGGGGCCAGCTTGGGCACGGCGGTACTGGCGGCCAATGCCATTCATCTGCAATTTTTCGCCTTGGCCTCGAACGGGCTGGATGGTTTCGCCGCCGCCGCCGAGCAGTTTGCCGGGCGGATGCTGGGGGCGGGCAACGCACGAGGGTTCAGGCGCGCCGTGCGGCTGACGCTGGGGTGGAGCCTCGCCATGGGGGCGCTGCTGAGCTTGGTCTATTTAAGATTCGGCCGGGATTTCATCGCTTTGCTCTCGCAGGTGCCGCAAATACGCGCCGCCGCCGCCGCCAGCCTGGTCTGGGCGGCTCTGGTGCCGTTGATCGCCGCGCCGGCCTTCCAGCTGGACGGCGTGTTTATCGGCGCCACATGGTCCCGGGACATGCGCAACATGATGCTGCTGTCGCTGGCCATTTTCATCGCGGGCTGGGCCTTGCTGATGCCGCGCCTCGGCAATGCCGGGCTGTGGCTCGCCTTTCTGATCTTCCTTGGCGCGCGGGGGCTCACGCTGGGGGCTGTTCTCCCCGCCCGTCTGCGGCTGCATTTTCAGACCCTGGGCGCATGAAAAAACCCGGAGCACCAAGGATGCTCCGGGTTTTTAAACCAAATCGCGGTCCGGTTACTGCAACAGCGTCGGCTGCTGGAAGGTCGTGGTTTGCAGCATGGTGCGCTGATCGAGCGACTGGAACATCCACACCGTCATTCCGACGGTAATGATGAACAGCGGCACGGTGAGGATGAGCGACACGCTCTTCCAGATCTGCGCCCGGGAAATATCCAGCCCGTAATACAGAACCGCCTGGGAAAGCAACGCCAGAAAGGCCAGCCCACCCACCATTTCCACATAGGACTGGTAGGCCATGTCATGGCGCATGGTCACGATGAGGGCCGCGCCCATGAGCGCCACGGTGCTGATAAAGCCGGCGATATAGCGCAGCGCCCCGCCCATCCTGACTTCCGGATGCGCCAACGGATCGGAATGAGAACCGGCCATCTTCAGGCTCCAATCATGTAAACATAGATATATACGCAGACCCAGACGGTCGCCTGGAACTGCCAGAACATGCGCAGGTTCAAAAGCCGCGCCACCACCATCTCGTTGAAACCGTAGCGCGGGATCTGCACCAGCATCACCAACATCCAGAGAATGCCAAAGAGCATATGAACCGCATGCGTCAGGATCAGCACGAAATAAGCGGAAAGATAGCCTGAGCGGTCCATGCCGTCGCCATGGGCGGCGAGCACGGACAGATCGTTGAACCCGAAGGCCAGGAACACCGCCCCCAGCACGATGGCCCCCACGATTCCCAGCGTCGCGCCGGAGCGATTGCCGTTCTTCATGGCCACGGTCGCGAGGCTGTAGGAGGTCACGGAGGCCAGCACCGCGATGGTCTGCCAGAACCCCTCGACCGGATCGACGATCTGCGAGGCGATCGGCCCGCCCGCCGCGTTCATCGGCGTGTCCAGCACCGCATAGGCGGCGAAGAGAGCCGTGAACAACAGCGCATCGCTGAGCATATAGAGCCAGAAGCCCAGCGTGCGGGCGGAGATCTGGCTATGCCCCTCGAAGCCCGGGTGGAAAAGGCGCGTGCCCGCGCCAGGTGCAGCTTGGTGGGCCATCAATGCGCCTCCGCGTGGGTTGCGTGATTATGAGAACGGTCAGGCTGCTCGGACGTGATCATGCCGATGGCCAGATCGCGCTCCATCGCCTCGACCTCACCCGGCTGGAGATGATAGCCCTCGTTCTTGTCGAAGGAGCGGATGATCACGCACACGACGATCGCCACGATGGAGATGGCGGCGAGCCACCAGATGCGCCAGATCATCGCGAAACCCCACACTGCGGCCAGCCCGCCGATGATCACCGGCAGAGCGGAATTGCTCGGCATGTGAATCGCCTCGTAATGGTCGGGCTTGGCGTTTTCCAGCCCGTATTTGCGCCGCCATGCCAGCTCGTCGCGGGTGTTCACCTGCGGGGTCACCGCGAAGTTGTAGAACGGCACCGGAGACGGGGTGAGCCATTCCAATGTGCGGGCCGTACCCCACGGATCCGCCCCGACACGATTGTGTGCGCGGTTGCGGATGGACACGACCAGCATGATCGCAAAGGCCAGCAGGGAGAAACAATACAGGATCATCCCGAACTCCTCGACCATCAGCATCGGCTTCCAGGCGGGATCGAAGGTCCAGTCCAGACGCCTGGTTTCGCCTTCGAAGCCCAGCGCGAACATGGCGGCGAAGACGATCACCGTGGCCGAGGAGAACAGCCAGAAGAAGACCTTGCCCCAGGCCTCGCTCAGCTTGAAGCCGAACAGCTTGGGGAACCAGTAGGTGACACCGCAGAACGCGGCGGCCACCACCAGCAGCACCATGCAATGGAAATGCGCGATGACGAACACGCTGTCATGCACCGTGTAGTTCACCGCCGGAATGGCCAGCATCATGCCGGTGAGACCGCCCGCCAGCAGCAGGAACAGGCCGAACATCGCCCACAGCATCGGCACCGTGTAGGTGATGCGCGCGCGGTACATGGTGAAGGCCCAGTTGAACACCTTCACGCCGGTGGGAATGCCGACCAACATGGTGGCGACGGAGAAGAAGCCGTTAATGTCCGGCCCGGCCCCCATGGTGAAGAAGTGATGCAGCCACACCGCCCAGGACACGCCGGCAATGGCGAAGGTGGCCGCCACCATGGTCACATAGCCAAATAGCGGTTTCTCGCAGAAGGTCGGCACCACCTCGGAGAGGATGCCAAACACCGGCAGGATCAGGAAGTACACTTCGGGGTGACCCCAGATCCAGAACAGGTTGGTGTAGAGCATCAGGTTGCCGCCCATGCCGGCGGTGAAGAAATGCGTGCCCAGATAACGGTCCGCCCCCAGCAGCCCAAGCGCCACGCCCAGCACCGGAAACGCGGTAAGGCCGATGATGTTGGTGGACAGCGTGGTCCAACTGAAAATCGGCATGCGGAACCAGCTCATGCCGGGCGCGCGCATCTCCACGATGGTCACGATCATGTTGATCGCGTTCAGCGTGGTGCCGATGGAGGAGATCTGAATGGCCCACATCCAGTAATCCACCCCCACGCTCGGAGAGTAGGGCAGCTCGGTGAGCGGGATCAGCCCGACCCAGCCCGCCGCCGAGAAATCGCCGACGAACAGCGAGATCATGACCAGCACGGCCCCGGCCGTGGTCAACCACAGGCTGAGCGCGTTCATATAGGGGAAGGCCATGTCGCGCGCGCCGAGTTGCAGCGGCACCACGATATTCTGGAAGCCCGTGAGGATCGGGGTCGCGGCGAACAAGATCATGATGGTCCCGTGCGCGGAATAGACCTGATCGAAATGGAAGGGCGGCAGGAAGCCGTGCTGGGCGCCCAGCACGCCCGGGGCGTTGGGGCCGTTGGCCATCACCTGCTGCGTGCGCATCATCAGCCCGTCCACGAAACCGCGGAACAGCATCACGAGGCCGACGACGATATACATCACGCCGATCTTCTTGTGATCGACACTGGTCAGCCATTCACGCCAGAAATAGCCGATTTTCTTGAAATAAAGCACGCTGCCGACCACCAGCAGGGCGATGACCGCGGCGCCGACGAACGTGCCCTGAAGAATCGGGTTGGTGTAGGGAATCGCCTCCAGCGTGAGCCTGCCAAGGAGCGGCGACCAGGGCCCGGGAACTTGTAATTGCATGATCTAACCTTCCTTCGCTCTATTTCTCGTCCGAGCCGATGCTCTTGGTCAGTTCCTGAGACACGGGATAGACCACGCCGGCCTGCGCCGCGGCCACGACCTTCTCGAAAAGCTGAGGATCAGGGTTGGAGAAATATGAAACCTTGGCACCGAAATTCACGTAGGGCTGCGCCACTTTCTGGAAAGCCGCGTAGCTGAGCTGAGCCGGGCTGGCGGCGGCGGTCCGCACCCAGGCATCGAAATCGGCCTGCGGAACGATCTTGGTGGCGAACTGCATCCAGGAGAAGCCCGCGCCGGAGAAATCCGCGCCGAAACCGGTATAGGTGCCAAGAGTGGGAACATCGAACGTATCGATGGTGCGCATGCCGGGCATCACGGCGATCATCGGCGCGAGCTGGGGCACATAGAAATCATTGGCGACGGAGGTGGAGGTCATGCGCAGCTTGACCACACTGCCCTGCGGGGCGACCAGCTCGTCGATCGTGGCGATATGCTGATCGGGGTAGACGAACACCCATTGCCAGTCGGTCGCTATGACATCGACATTCAGCACCTTTTGTGGATCGGCCGCCATCTGCTTCTGCAACAGACCGGGATCGTAGGGCTCCACGGCATAGATGGTCTTGATCGAGTAATAGCCAAGCCCCGCCACGACCAGGAACGGCACGCCCCAGACCAGGAGCTCAAGCACCGTATTGTGGGACCAGTCAGGATCGTAGGCGGCGTTGGCCCCCTTGCGGTAGCGCCAGCCGAACAGGGCGATGACCAGCAGCACCGGCAGAATGATCAGCATCATCACGGTCGTGTCGATGATCGTGGCGTGCCATTCCTGGGCGGCGATCATGTTGAGGGGGTGGAAAAGCCGGTAATCTCCGCTTGAACAGGCGGCCAGCGCCAGCATCGGTAGCAGAACGAGATAGGGTTTCAGTCTCAAGGCTGCCTCGCGTCAAAATGCCAGCACCAGGACGCAGCCCAAAACCACCCCCCGGTGCCAATTTCTTATCACGGCCGCGCGACACCAGGGCATCGCGCGATCCGCTTCCAAGAAGCCTTTAGAGGTATTGTGTCCAAACGGAAAGCTATTGTCACATTTTGACATGAACTTATCTGTAATTCGGTCCGTCTGAACCACGCACCATCTTAAAACAAGGCAGAACCGCAACAAACCCATCTAATATCCAGATATAAGGCGCCGATATAGATGCCAGCTCGCATGGCCGAGGATCGGGATCGTCACAGCCAGCCCCAGTAAGCCCGGCAGGGCGCCGACCAACAACCCAGCCACGATCACGCCACCCCATAAGAGGGCGACCCCAGGGTTGGCCAAACTGGCGCGCACAGAAACCAAGACCGCCTCGCGGGCGCTGATTTCACGGTCCAGCGCCAGCTGGAACCCAACTAACCCTACCGCTAAAGCGAACAATGCGAAAACCGCGCCCGCGAGCACGCCAAAAAAGATCATCTCGTGGCCGGCCGGGGTTGCGAACACACGCGAAAAGAAACCGCCCTTCGCGGGGGCCGTGCCCAGCGTGACCGCATGAATATAGGCCGCCGTGACGATCCAGAGCGCGAACAGGCCGATGAGCAGCAGCCCCAAACGCTTGATGGAGCCCCGGCGGGACGAATCGAAAATCGCGCCGGCCGAATCGGCGGTCGCCACCCCGTCTCTCTCACGTTGACGGCTTAGCGCCGCGAACCAGATCGTGGCCAGCGGGCCAAGCAGCGCCAGGCCCGCGCAAACGGGAAACGCGAAAGGCAGCAGGTCTTGATCGATCACGACACCGATCAGCAGCAGGGCGGCCAAGGGATAGATCACCGCCAGCACCAATATGTCGGTCCGGCAGGCGAGCCAGTCCTTGGTGCCTTCGGCCAAGACGGCGAAAACATCGCCAAGCCGCGCATGCCTGATCGTGAACGGACCCGAGACGGGCTCTGGATGGATGATCTGAGGGTAAGGATCGCCGCCTGGATAAATGCGGGCGGACTCACTGAAACTAGTGGTCACGGTTTTTCTCCCACTTTAATCGCGCCCCGTTCCGGCGGGCATCTTGTCGTTTCGCTCAGTTAAGCCGTTTTTCCGGCTCAAAACCAGAAAAAACGCCATATTGTCCCAGAAACCCGGCATAACCGCCCGGCATGAAAACCATGCCTGGACGCCCCGCCCCCGCCGGGCGCAGCCTGCGCCGCGTTCCGCCAAATTTATAGGAGCGTTCAATGTGTAAAATCCGTCTTGCTGGCCTGCTGATGGCGCTTGCCCTTGGACGCGCGGCATGGGCGGCTCCGGCCGTGCCGCCGCCGGCCTACGACCCGCCCGCACCCGGCGCCAGCGAAACCGCCATACTCTCCGGCGGGTGCTTCTGGGGCGTTCAGGGTGTTTATGAGCATGTGAAGGGCGTGCGCCAAGCCATCGCCGGCTATACGGGCGGTGCGCGGGCCAGCGCCCATTATGAAACCGTGAGCACCGGCGCCACCGGCCATGCGGAGTCGGTGAAGATTATTTTCGATCCGCGCGTGATCACCTACGGACAGATCCTGCGGATCTACTTCGCCGTCACCGCCAATCCCACGGAGCTAAATGCTCAGGGCCCCGACCATGGCCCGCAATATCGCGGTGAAATCTGGGCTGTCACACCCAGGCAGAAAGACATCGCCACGCGTTATATCGCCCAACTTGACGCGGCGCGCGTTTTCCCCGCTCCCATCGTGACCCATGTGGACACGGCCATGCCCTTTTACGAGGCGGAGCGCCACCACCAGGATTTTCTGGTCAGGCATCCGGGCAACCCGTACATCGTCTCTAACGACATCCAAAAAATAACGGCGCTGCGGGCCCAATTTCCCGGCCTGTACCGGGCCGAGCCCGTTACCGTCCTGAAAGGTCAGACACCATGAGACGCCGCCTCTTGCTGGCTTGCACCGGCTTTGCCGCCCTAGGCGGGCGCGCTTTCGCCACCCCCTATAAGGTCACCCGCACCGATGCCGAATGGCACGCACTGCTGACCCCGGCGCAATACGAGATATTGCGCCGGGCGGGCACGGAACCGCCCTTTAGCTCGGCCTTGCTGAACGAGCACCGCCAGGGGGTTTTTCATTGTGCGGGCTGTGCCCTGCCTTTGTTCTCCTCCACCACGAAATTCGACAGCTTCACCGGCTGGCCGAGCTTTTATGCGCCCCTGCCCCATGCCGTGAACGAGCAAGCGGATCGTTCATTCGCCATGACGCGCACCGAGGTGCATTGCAGCCAGTGCGGCGGGCATCTGGGCCATGTCTTTCACGATGGCCCGCCGCCAACCGGCCTGCGCTATTGCATGAACGGGCTGGCGCTGCGCTTCGCCCCCGCCTGATGCAGGCCGCCAGGATCAATTGCATAGACAAATCCCTTGACCGGCACCCGCCGCGTTTTTATCACAACGCCATGAAAATGGCGGGTTTCCCCGGACGACGAGACATTGTGCCTGCTCACGCGGCGGCTGGCCGGCCATGCTGCTGACCGTGGCGGACGCCAGAGCCGAGGCACAAAGGCGGCTGCCGAAAATCTTTTTCGATTATATCGATGGCGGCGCCGCCTCGGAGGCGACAATGCGCGCCAACGAGAGCGACTTCGCCCGGTACAGGCTTGAGCAGCGGGTGCTGACCGGCATCACCGCCCCCGCGCTGAAAACAAAATTCCTGGGCAAGACCCATGCCATGCCCTTCATGCTGGGGCCCGTGGGATTTTTGGGGCTGTATGCCGGAAATGGCGAGATCAAGGCCGCCAGCGCCGCCGCCAAGGCGGGGATCCCTTTCTGCCTCTCCAGCTTTTCCATCGCCTCCATCACCCGGCTGGCCAAGCAGGTGGCCGCTCCCCCCATGTTCCAGCTTTACGTGCTGAAGGATCGCGGGTTGGCGCTGGACATGATGGGAGCGGCGCGCGCGGCCGGGGTGGAGACATTGTTCGTGACCGTGGACTGCGCCATTACCGGAATTCGAGAGCGCGATGTGCGCAACGGCTTCCGCGCGCTCACGCGCGTCACACCCGGGCTGGCGCTGAAACTGGCCCGAAGGCCAGGCTGGTGCCTGGACATGCTGCGCCATGGCAAATTGCGGGTGGAAGCCCTGGAGGGACGCAAGGAATTCGGGCGCGGCGTGCTGGCCCAGGCCTCCGCCCTTTCGGCGCGGATCGATGCCGGGCTGGCCTGGAAGGACCTGGCCTGGGTCCGCGCGCAATGGCCCGGCAAGATCGTCCTGAAGGGCATCATGCACCCGGAGGACGCCAATTGGGCTCAGCAACTGGGCATGGACGGCGTCGTGGTTTCCAACCATGGCGGGCGCCAGCTTGACGGGGCGAGTTCCACCATCTCCCGCCTGGCCGAGATCGCGGCGGCGGCGCCCGAGATCGAGGTGCTGGTGGATGGCGGATTCCGGCGCGGCGCGGATATTGTGAAGGCGCTGGCCCTGGGGGCCTCCGGCGTGATGCTGGGACGCGCCACGGCCTATGCGCTGGCCGCCGGCGGAGAAGCCGGGGTGGGCAGCATCATCGCCAATCTGGCCAAGGAGATCGAGATCGCCATGGCGTTGATGGGCTGCCCGGACATTGCGACCCTGCGCGCCGAGGGAGCGCGGTTTGTGACAGCGCTGTGATGGACATCTTTCCCGCCGCCGCGCGGCCCGAGAGCCCCTGGAAGAATGGCGGCGGCATCACCCGGCCGGTGGCCAGCGCGCCGGGCGGGCGCCGGGAATTCGGCTGGCGGCTGAGCCTGGCGGATGTGGAGCAAGCCGGGCCGTTCTCGGTGTTTCCGGGCATTTCACGGCTGATGGGGATTTTGGAGGGACGGCTGCGGCTGGAGGTTGCGGGGCTGGAGATTGTGGAACTCACTCCGGGCGGCCCGGCCTTTGCCTTTCCCGGCGATGCCCCGACCCACGGCGCGCCGCTGGCTGGAAAGGTGCGGGACATCAACCTGATGTTCGACCCGGACTGCTACGAGGCGGCGCTGGATCATGCGCCGGCAGGTTTGGAACGCCCGGCGGGAAAGGCGGCGCATCTGGTGCTGGCTTTGGCGCCGCTGCGGCTGAACGGCACGGCCCTTGGCGCGCTGGATGCGGCGCTGGTTCCCGCGGGCGAGGCGGTGAACGCATATGGCGGCGCGCTATGGATAGCCACGCTGACAAGGATATAATCCGCCGGAACCGGCATCTGAACGAAACGGCCGTCCAAGGGTTCATTCCGCCCATGAATATCATCCCATGTATATCATCCCATGAACTTCACCCCATGAATTTCATCTGGCGGATTGTGGCGGCGCGAACCCGACAAGACCGCTCCCCGGCGGACATCACCCCGCAATGACGCGAGGGCGAATCTGACTGATCCCGCCAGCGCCGCGTGGGTACGAGGGTTAAAAATTCGATTTGAGGATCGGCATCGCGGGCCGCGCCGCAAGCGGAACATGGCGTGGGATGCCTGAATGGAACATCAGGATCTCTCCTTGACCCCGCGCCCACACATGACAAAGCCCCAGAAAAGCCAAATGCTTTCCTGGGGCTTTGCGTTGGTTTTTACCGGCCAAGGCGCGGTTCAAAACCGCGCCAGAGGGCGGGTGTTAGAACGCCAGATTGGTCGCCTGCATCACCAGCGGCAAGGCGCGGACTTTCTCCAGCACCGCCTCGGGGGTTTCCCCGTCGGTGGAAACAAGGCAGATCGCATCCTCGCCCTCGGCGGCGCGGCCCAGATGGAAGGTCGCGATGTTCACGCCCGCATCCGCCAGCGTGATGCCGAACCGGCCGATGAAGCCGGGCTTGTCCTTGTTGGTGACATAGAGCATGTGCGGGGCAAAATCGGCCTCCACCTTGATGCCCTTGATCTCGACCAGGCGCGGCCGGCCATTGCCGATCAAGGTGCCCGCCACGGCGCGCGTGCCTTTCTCCGTCGTCACGGAAATCCGCAGGAGCGTCTGGTAATCCCCCGTGCGGTCGTGCGAAGCCTCGGAAACCTCGATGCCATGATCGCGCGCCAGCACCGGGGCGTTCACCATGTTCACACCCTCCATCACCGGGCCGAGCAGCCCCGCCAGGGCCGCGGCGTTGAGCGGGCGATGATTGAGCGGCGCGGCCGCCCCCTCATACTCGATGAGGATGCGCTGAATGGTGCCATCCTGCGCATGGGTAAGCTGCCCGGCAAACCCGCCCAGCAGGCGGGCCAGCTCCATATAAGGCCGCAGGCGCGGGGCTTCCTCCGCGGAGACGCTCGGCATGTTCAGCGCGTTCACCACGGAGCCTGTCAGCAGGAAATCGGAAATCTGCTCGGCCACCTGCAACGCCACGTTTTCCTGCGCCTCGTTGGTGGAGGCCCCCAGATGCGGCGTGCAGACCACATTTTCCAGCGCGAACAATTTGTTCTCCTTGGCGGGTTCGACCTCGAACACATCCAGGGCCGCTCCGGCCACATGGCCCGCCTCGATGGCATCGTACAAGGCCGCCTCGTCAACCAGCCCGCCGCGCGCGCAATTGATGATGCGCACGCCTTTTTTCATTTTCGCGATCGCCTCACGCGAGATGATGTTGCGTGTCGCCTCGATCAAGGGCGTGTGCAGGGTGATGAAATCGGCCTTGGCGAAGATGGTGTCCAGATCCGCCTTCTCCACCCCCAGCTCCACGGCACGGGCCTCGGTGAGGAAGGGGTCATAGGCCAGCACCTTCATCTTCAGGCCCACGGCGCGGTCCGCCACGATGGAACCGATATTGCCGCAGCCGATCAAACCCAGCGTCTTGGCGTAAAGCTCCACGCCCATGAAGCGGTTCTTCTCCCACTTGCCGGCCTTGGTGGAGGCGGAGGCTTCGGGAATTTGGCGCGCCAGGGCAAACATCATCGCAATTGCGTGCTCGGCGGTGGTGATGGCGTTGCCGTGCGGGGTGTTCATCACCACCACGCCGCGCGAGGTGGCGGATTTCACATCCACATTATCCACGCCGATGCCGGCACGACCGACAACCTTGAGGTTGGTCGCCACATCCAGCAATTCCTTCGTCACCTTGGTGGCGGAACGGATGGCCAGCCCGTCATACTGGCCGATAATCTCGCGCAGCTCAGCCGGGGTGAGACCGGGTTTCACATCGACGTCGACGCCGCGATTTTTGAAAATTTCGATGGCGGCGGGCGACAGCTTGTCGCTAATCAGAACCTTGACCATTTAGGGAATCCTTGTTGGGTTTCTCGCCGCTTTTTGAAAAAAGCGGCACCAAAGCTTTTGGAGGTTTGAGCCGGGGCGCGTGGTGGCGCCCCGGTATGGGCTTTAAGCCTGGGCGAGCGCGTCGATGGCGTAATCGATCCAGGGCAGCAAAGCCGCGATATCGGAGGTTTCGACCGTGGCCCCACCCCAGATGCGCAGGCCCGCGGGCGCGTCGCGGTACGCGCCGGCATCCAACGCCACGGCCTCTTTCTCCAGCAAAGCCGCGACCGCCTTGGCGGCCTTGGCCTGGCCCTCGGCATCCAGCGCCTTGAACCAGGGCGCGTCGATGGCGAGGCAGATGGAAGTGCAGGAACGGGTTTCCTGCGTTTCGGCCAGAAAGCGCACGCGCTCATTCCCCTCGACCCAATCGGCGATCGCCTTCAGATTCGCTTCGGAACGGGCAATGAGCCCCTTCAAGCCGCCCACGCTCTCGGCCCAGCGCAGGCCATCCAGCGCGTCCTCGACACAGAGCATGGAGGGGGTGTTAATCGTCTCGCCGACAAAAATGCCCTCGGTCAGCTTGCCCTTGCCCGTGAGGCGGAAGATCTTCGGCAGTGGCCAGGCGGGGGTGTAGGTGAGCAGACGCTCCACCGCGCGCGGAGAGAGGGCCAGCATGCCATGCCCGGCCTCGCCGCCCAGCACTTTCTGCCAGGACCAGGTGACGACATCCAGCTTGTCCCAGGGCAGGTCCATGGCGAAGGCGGCGGAGGTCGCATCCGCGATCACCAGCCCCTCCCGCTCAGCGGGAATGAAATCGCCATTGGGGAAACGCACGCCGGAAGTGGTGCCATTCCAGGCCAGAACGACATCATGGGTGAAATCGATCTGCGTCAGATCTGGCAGCTTGCCATAGCCGGCCTCGATGACACGGGCATCCTTCAGCTTGAGCTGCTTGACCACGTCGGTCGCCCAGGCGGAGGAGAAGCTTTCATGCGCCAGCACGTCCACCGGGCGGGCCCCCAGCAGGGACCAGAGCGCCATCTCGACCGCACCCGTATCGGAAGCGGGAACAATGCCCAGGCGCCAGCCTTCCGGCATGCCGAGGATCTGCTTGGACAGGGTGATCACCTCGGCCAGCTTGGCCTTGGGGCCCTTGGCGCGGTGGGAACGGCCCAGCAGCGCGCCCTCAAGGGCGGCCAGCGTGAAGCCCGGGCGCTTGGCGCAAGGGCCAGAGGAGAAATTGGGGTTTTGCGGACGCACCGCAGGCTTGGCGGCTGGAGAAAAATCTGCCATAAAAACTCTCCCTTACAGAAGAAAAGCGCTCCGGTGGGGGAGCGTGACCCGGAGAGCCCTCTAACCCTTTTTGCCCGCCGCTGCAATACTCGTTTCGCAACCCTTCCTCGCTGGTGGAATATGACCGACCTGGACCAAATAGACCGTTCCATCCTGCGCCTGCTGGCGGCGGATGCCTCGCTCTCGCTCAACGACATCGCCGAAAAAGTGGGGCTGACGGCCACGCCGTGCTGGAAGCGCATCAAGCGGATGGAGGAAAACGGCATCATCAAGGGCCGGGTGGCGGTGCTGGACGCGGACAGGCTCGGGCTGCCGGTTTCGGTGTTCGTCTCGGTGGAAACCGGGGACCATTCCGCCGCATGGCTCGGCAAATTTCACGAAGCTGTCAAAAATACACCCGAGATCGTGGGGGCGTGGCGAATGAGCGGGGATGTGGATTATCTGCTGCACGTGGTGGTGGCGGACATTGCCGCTTACGATTCGTTCTATCGCAAGCTGATCGAGATGGTGCCGCTGCGGAATGTGTCTTCGCGATTCGCCATGGAGAGGATGAAGGAAGGGGCGTTGCCGATTTGATTTAGATCGGTTTCAATCATGGTAGAAAATAATTACGCCATACCACGCCTCGAGCACCGACCGTACCAGAGATTTCAGAAAGAAACGTGAGAAACAGTGTAAACCCAACACTAGGGTTATCAAAACGCACATAATTGTCGTGAGAGCGCTGTTGCACTAGAAGCCCATGGTTGCGTATCAAAAGCCCTTTTGACAGATCAAAGATTAGGTCGGGACGCTCTGTGTCATCCATTGAAGCCAGGACAGCTAACAACGCGTCAAAACTTGATCCCTTATAAGTTACGACAACACTTAATATTTTATCCGAAGGCCAGCTATGGCTTTTTCCCATTTCTACATTCCCCCAGATTGAGGGAGTCAGGCTTTTTACACTCTTAATTCCATCGCCTATTTGTTTAAGGACAGGAGCGCTTAAGCTACTTTTTACCTCAATCGTGGAAACAACACCTTCAATGAAAATCAGGTCAATACCACTAGCAAATGGCAACCTTGGGACACTTTTAAGTACGAGAACTGCATCTTGCTGTGTTGATCTCCGATCTTTGGAATCAAAAATCTGTCCCGAAACTATATTAACCATCTCAGGCAAATGACTCTGTAGGAAGTCACGAATGATTTGTTCTCGCACAGAACCCAGCGAAGCCCCATGCGTTAAAACGCTCGAAGCTCCATACTGAGCCTCAAAAACCTTTAATGCGTTTTCGCAGTAATTTCTTAGAACTGTTGCCATATTGCCACCCCTATGACTCTAATGCGCCTTCCCCCAATCCTTCCCCACACCAGTCTCAACCACCAGCGGCACTGACAGGGCCGCCGCGTTCTGCATCACCTCTTGCGCCAGCTTCGCGGCTTTCTCGGTCTCGTCGTCTGGCGCCTCGAACAGCAATTCGTCATGCACCTGAAGCAGAAGCCTTGCCGAAAGCCCAGCTTCCTTCAAGGCCTTTGGCAATTTCACCATGGCGCGCTTGATGATGTCCGCCGCTCCGCCTTGCAGCGGCGCGTTGATGGCCTGGCGTTCGGCATAGGCGCGTAAAGCGGGAATTTTATCCTTGATGCGCGGCACCCAGCAGCGCCGCCCGAACGGCGTTAAAACAAACCCGTCCGCGCGGGCCTGTTCCTTCGTGCTGTCCATATAGGCGCGGATTTCCGGGTAGCGCTTGAAATAGGCATCGATATAGCTCTTGGCCTCGCCAGCGGAAATGCCAAGCTGGCGGGCCAGCCCAAAGGCGGAAATGCCGTAGATGATGCCGAAATTAATCGCCTTGGCGCGCCGCCTCGTGGCGCTGTCCATTTCCCGCATCGGCACGCCGAACACTTCGGAGGCGGTGCGGGCGTGAATATCCTCACCCTTCTCAAAACTCTGCTTCAGTGCTGGAATATCCGCCACATGCGCCAAAAGCCGCAGCTCGATCTGCGAATAATCCGCCGAGATCAAACTATGCCCAGCCGCGGCGATGAAGGTTTTTCTGATCCGCCCGCCTTCCTCGGTTCTGATGGGAATATTCTGCAAGTTTGGATCGGTGGAGGAAAGCCGCCCGGTGGTGGTGGCCGCCATCTGGAAGTTGGTATGCACGCGCCCGGTCCTGGGGTCGATCTGCTCGACCAGCGCATCGGCATAGGTGGATTTCAGCTTGGAAAGCTGGCGCCAATCCATCACCCGCGCCGCGATCTCCTCCCCCTGCTCGGCCAGATTTTCCAGCACCGAGGAATCCGTGCCCCAGGCGCCGTTTTTGCCTTTCTTGCCGCCCGGCAGCTTCATTTCCTCAAACAGCACCTCGCCCAACTGCTTCGGGCTGCCGACATTGAAATCATGCCCGGCGAGCTTGTGGATCTGCGCCTCGAACGCGCCCATGCGGCGTTCAAATTCGGTGGACATGGCCAAGAGATCCTCCCTGTCCACCAGCACGCCCTCTTTTTCCATCTCCGCCAGCACGGGAATGAGTTTTTTCTCCAGCAACTCATAGAGCACCAGGGATTTATGCACGCGCAGCGCCGGCTTGAGCTGCCCCCAGAGGCGCAAGCTCACATCCGCCGCCTCGCCCGCATAGGCCGTGGCCTTCTCCACCGGGGCCTCGGCGAAATTCACGCGGTTGCGGCCCGTGCCGGTGACATCGTCGGCGGATTTCACGCTGTGGGAGAGATGCACGCGCGCCAAGGTGGCGAGATCCTGCGCGAAATTTCCAGCATCCTGGGCGTAGGAGATGAGCATGGCATCATCCAGCGGCGCCACGGGCGCGAGACCGGCACGGCCCAGGACCTCCATGGAAAATTTCGCATCGTGGAAGATTTTCAGCACCGAGACATCGGTAAAGACCGCGTTCAGTACCCCAAGCGCATCATCCCAGGAAAGCTGCGGCTCGGCATCCAGCGTGACATGGTGCTTCAGCGGCAGATACGCCCCCTGCCCCGGCTTGGCCGCCAGCCCCAGCCCGACCAGATTGCCATGCAAGCCGTTTGGATCGTCCGTCTGCACGGAGAGGGCGAGCAGCCCGGTCTCGCGCGCCGCGCCGGCGATCTCGCGCAGCTCTTCCAGCTTGTGAATGGGCTTGTAGGGGCCGAAGGGGGCGCTGCTGTGCTCCACCTCCACGCTCTCCTCGGCGGCGCCATCCTCCAGCCCCAGGCGATGGCGGATGGAGCGGAAATTATTCTCGGCCAGGAAGGCACGCAGCACGGCGGCGTCCCACGCCCTCACCCCCAGCTCGCCCACCGGCAGGGGCAAGGGCGCATCCGCGCGCAGCGTGACAAGCTGTTTGGAAAGACGCGCGGCCTCGGCATGCTCGATCAGCGAATCACGGCGCTTGGAGGGTTTCATGGAGGGGGCTGCCTCCAGCACTTTTTCCAACGTGCCATATTCGTTGATCAGCGCCGCCGCCCCCTTGGGGCCGATGCCCGGCACACCCGGCACATTATCCACCGAGTCGCCGATGAGGGACTGCACCTCGATCACCTTGTCCGGCGTGACGCCGAATTTTTTTTCAACCTCATCCAGGCCGATGGGGGTATTCTTCATCGGGTCCAGCATTTCCACGCCGTCGCGCAAAAGCTGCATCAAATCCTTATCGGAGGAGACGATGACAACCTCTCCCCCTTCCTCGCGCGCCTGACGGGCATAAGCGGCGATGAGATCGTCCGCCTCCCAATCCTCAAGCTCGATGGAGGGCACGCCGAAAGCCTTCGTCGCCTCGCGGATGAGCGCGAATTGCGGCACCAGCTCAGGCGGCGGAGGCGGGCGATGGGCCTTGTACTGGTCGTAGATGCGATCCCGAAAGGTCTTTCGCCCGGCATCGAAGATCACCGCCAGATGGGTGCCGGTATGGTCCTTCAGCAACCGCGCCAGCATGTTGCAGAAGCCGAAAACCGCGTTCACATGCACGCCATCCGCGCGCTGCATGTCGGGGATCGCATGAAAGGCCCGGAAGATGAAACCCGAGCCGTCGACCAGGACGAGCTTCAATGGCTCTCGTCCGCGCCGTCGCCGTCCAGGATGAAAATGCGCGAGCAATAGGGGCAAGCGATTTGCTTGTCGAGAATACGCAGGTAAACCTTGGGATGGCCGAGCGTCCCCACGCCGCCATCGCAGGAGACGGAGCGGGTTTTGACATGAATGATTTCGGAATGGTTGATCGAGTCCGTTTGTACGCTCATGGGGCCCTTCTCCGCTGTAAAGCTTTAACCGCTCCCCTCTTAGCTTCATTCCGCGCCATACCCAAGCTGGGGACGGCATTGGTGCTATCCGGTTGCGCCACCGTCCCGTTCGGCGTGCCAAGGGCCACGCCTGGGCACCCGATCGTCACCTCGGGCTATTTTGAGCTGAAGGACGGTGCCCGGCAGCCATACCGGCTCTACCCGGCGCAAGGGAACGTCAAGGAAGTGGTGCTGGCGCTGCATGGCTATACGGACAGCCGGGATGGCTGGGCGATCCTGGCCGGCTATCTGAACCCACGAGGCGTTGAGATTTACGCGCCGGATCTTTCCTCCTTCGGCGCGACGAAAAACCGGGGCATATGGCCCGGCACCGGCGTGCTGGTGGAGGAAGCGCGGGAGGAAGCGGAGCAGTTGCGCGCCCGTTACCCGCATACGCCGCTCTATATCATGGGCGAAAGCATGGGCGGGGCTATTGGCATATTGCTTGGCGCCTCGCCCAATCCGCCGCCGGTGAATGGCTATGTGCTTTCAGCCCCCGCCGTGTGGGGCGGCCCAGCCATGGACCCTCTCTACAAGGCAACGCTGCGCGTGGCGGATTTCTTCGCTCCCGCCAAGCGGCTTTCCGGGCAATCCGTGCATGTCAAGGCCTCCGACAACAAGGCGGCGCTGATCGCCTTCGGGGAGGATCCGCTGACCATCCATGCGCCGCGCATCGACAATATCGCCGGGCTGGTGGAGCTGATGGGCCAGGCCCAGGCCGCGTGCGGGCATTTCGACCAAAAGGCGCTGTTTCTGTATGGCGGGCATGACGAACTGATTCCAAAGGAGGCGATGCGCGCCTGCTGGCGGTCGATTCCCGCCCAGGCGCCCGTGACCCTGGCATATTACCCGCCGGATTATCACCTGATCCCGCGCGACCTGGAGCGGGCGGTACCAAGCGCGGACATGCTGGCGTTTCTGGAAGGGCGCGGCCTGCCCTCCGATGCGCCAAGCCAGGCCACGGTGTTTCTGGCGACAGGCGATTGAAAAAGCGGGTGAAAAAGTCCCGCAAAAAAGTCCGGGGGTGACGCGTTCCACAAACGGCGCCCCCAAACCCACGTAAAATTTTCAGTTACTTCAATCTGATACTTGGCCGCGCTGTGGAAACGGCCGCTCAAACCTTGCCGGGCAACGGGCGCGGCCGGCCGGTGGAGTCGATGGCCACGAACTTGAACACCGCCTTGGTCACCCGCTCGTCATTCTGCTCGGCGCGCTCACGCCGCCAAGCCTCGACGGAAATATTCATCGAGGTCCGGCCGGTGGACAGCAACTCGCAATAGACACTGACCTCATCGCCCACCTTCACCGGGCGAATGAAGCTCATGGCCTCAACGGAAACGGTCACACAACGCCCATGCGCCGCGCGCTGGGCAAGGTTACCCGCCGCCAGATCCATCTGGCTCATGAGCCAGCCGCCGAAAATATCGCCATTGGCGTTCGCGTCGGCTGGCATGGCGATCGTGCGGATCATCGGCATGACATCCGGCGGGGTCTCACGATCGGGCATTAGAGATTCTTTTCGACCCAGGCCTTGAGAACGGATTTTGGCGCGGCCCCCACCTGCTGGGCGGCCACCTTGCCATCCTTGAAGATGAGCAGCGTCGGAATACCGCGCACGCCATACTGGGTGGGGGTCATCGGATTCTCGTCGATATTCACCTTCACCACATCCAGCTTGCCCTCATATTCCTTGGACAGATCCTCCAGGGAGGGGGCGATGGACCTGCACGGACCACACCATTCAGCCCAGAAATCCACCAAAACGGGCTTACCGGATTTCAGCACATCCGTTGCGAAGGTTTCGTCGGTTACGGCTTTACTCATGCGACACCCAATGAAAAAGTTTTCCGTAACATGGCCGCGAATGGCGGGGGGATCAAGCCAGCCCGGCTTTCTCCAGCGCCGCGTCCGGCACGGGCATGGCCGTGGCGGACGCGGTCCAGACCAACAGGCAGCGCACGGGCAGGCCCGGATGGATCTGCCGCAGCACGGCCCGGTAAGCGGCAAGCTGAAGAAGATATTTTTCTGGAATTCCGGCGGGAAGCGCTGGCGGATTTCTATCCGTCTTGTAGTCCGCGACAATGATTTCCGTGGCACCGATAAACACCCGGTCGGCCACGCCGCCCATTTCACGCCCGGCGACAATTCCCGCCAGCGGCATTTCGGCGATGGAGCCGGGGCCAAAAAGCGCTTCAAGGGCGGGATCATGCAGAATTCTCAGCACCGAATCGCAAATTTCCGCCGCCTCGCCGGCCAAGGCGGGTTGCGCCGCCAGATACGCCAGAGCGGCGCGCTCGCGCTCCGCCTCGGCCAAGCCCGGCAGATGCTGCAACAAGGCATGCACGCAAATGCCGCGCGCCATGGCCGCCGCGCGCCGGGCGGCGGGCGCTTGCGGCCCGGCCAGCGGACTGACGGCCAGGACCATGCGGGGATTTTCCTCCGTCACCCGGCTGGGAACGATTCGCTCCAGGCCCGGCGGGTCTTTCGGCGCGGGGACAGCCCGCCAGTCCGGCGCGTGCCCGGCCCAGTCGGGCAATGCGGCGTGGCGCGTCTCGCGCGGCTGGGCCATGCCATCCGGCTTGGCCTCTTGCGGGCACTCATGGACCAGATCGCCATTTTCCTCTTGCCGGGCGGGCAGACGCGCGAACCCGGCCCGCACCGCCTCATACCAGCAATTGGCGGGAAGAGCCCGGCGCCCGGCGGCCCCGCAGATGAGAATTTCATCCTCCGCGCGGGTGAGCGCCACATAAAGCAGGCGGTTATATTCCTCGATCTGCGCGCTGCGCTGGGCCGCCTGCTCCATGGCCAGCAGCTTGGGGCGCAATTCCGCGCGGGGGCAGAAAATGGGCAGTTTTCCACCGCTCTGGGGCACATCCATCCAGAGCAGCCCGGTTTCCGCCTGGGGCAGACCCACCGTATCCGGCAAAATGACGATGGGGGCCTGCAAGCCCTTGGCGCCGTGCACGGTCATGATCCGGACTTCATCGCCGCCCGCCTCGGCCTCGCGTTTGATGGCCATCGCGAGGTGACGCAGGCGATGGACGAAACCTTGCAGGCTGCCCGGCTCGGCGGCGGAGAAATGCAGCGCCTCCGCCAAAAACTCATCCAGAGGCTCCGCCGCTTCCGGGCCGAAGCGCGCAAGCAGACGCGCGCGGCCACCCAGCACGCCCAACGCATCGGAAAGCAGCGCGAAGGGTGTGTCGAAATCCGCCCGGGCGCGCAAAGCCTCGTAGAATTGCTTGGGGGCCCGCCATTCGGCACGCTCCTCCGCCCGGGCGTAAAGCGCTCCCACCAGGGAGCCAGGGCGGTCCATGGCAAGCGCCATCAGGCTCTCATCGGACAGACCGCCCAGCGGGGAGACGAGAAATTGCGCGAAGGCGAGGTCGTCCTCCGGCAGCAGCAGCGCGTCGCATAAAGCCAGCATGTCCGACACCGCCGGCTGTTCGGGCAGCACCATGCGGTCCAGCCCGGCGACATCGATGCCGCGCGATTTCAGTTCCGAGGTGATGGCCCCGACAATGGCGCCGCGAGAGCGCACCAGAATGAGAAAATCCCCCGGCCGTGCCCCCCGGCCCTTGGCGGGCAAGGGCTGGGCGAGACGCGTCTCGATATAATCGCCGAGCTTGCGCGCGAGAAGAACGATGGAGGAGTCCGCGCGCTGATAATCCTCCGGCAGATCCCAGGCTGGGATCTCACCGGCTTGCGCGGCTTCCACCAAGGGCCACAGCGTGGCCCTGCCCGCTTGCCCAGCGCGGCTGACACCATGGCGCAGCGTTTCCCCCGGCGCGACGACACCGCCGCGGGCGGGGCCTTCGGCGAATACGGCATCGGTGAGCGCCAACACCGGCGCGGTGGAGCGAAAGGAAACGGAGAGCGTGCCATCCAGCCAGCCCCGCCCGGCGGACATGGCGGAGGATTTGAATTTATCCTTGTAGAATTCAAAACTTTTCAGATCAGCGCCCTGAAATGAGAAGATGGATTGCTTCGGGTCACCCACCGCGAAGATGCTGCGCGGCTCCTCCCGCGCGCCAAGACCCGCGAAGAATTCCGCGGCGATGGCATTGGCGATTTCCCATTGGGCGGGGGCGGTGTCCTGCACCTCATCCAGCAGCAGATGCTCGATACCGCCATCCAGCTTGTAAAGCACCCAGGCCGCGCCAGGGTCGATGAGAAGTTCCGAGGTCTGGTTGATGAGGTCTCCATAGGACAGTTCCGAAGCGAGGCTTTTGGCCGCGCGCTCCGCCATGGCGACGGGGGTGAGGATTTCCAGCAGCGCTTGATTGATATTCACAAGACGGATGAGCTTCAGCCGGTCCTGGAGAGTCTGGATACGCTCTGCTTCCTTGACGATTTCGGCCTTGATCGCGGCTTCCTCCGCCGCCAGCTTCTTGCCGCAGAAACCGCGCAATGTAAGGGGTTCGCCTTCCTTGGTCAGGCAGGTTTTCGTCCAGACCTCACGCCCGGAAAGACGCCGCCCAAGCGGCAAGGCCAGCCAATCGAGCGCCAAACAGGCCCATTTCTGACCGCTGGCATTGCCGCGCTCGGCAACCAGCCGCAAGACATCGCGCAAGATCGTCTCGCGGGGCGGGGAGACGAAACGATGCAGCAAGATCTCCTCATCCTCATCCGCCGCCGCCAAGACGGCGCGCAGCAGGGCCTCCCTGGCATCCCGTGTCAGGTTGAAAAAATCCTTGTCCACGCCATCGACGAACTTGCCGCTCAGATCAGAGAAACGCGTCTCGTCGATCTCCGCCGCCAGCAACCCCACCGCCGCGCGCGCTTGCGGGCTGGCCAGCACATGCTCGCGCGCCTCGCGCAAGCGTTGACCCGCCGTCTCGTCGTCCGCCACGCTGAAATGCGGAGAGAGCCGGGCTTCCAGCGGGAAGCGTCGCAACAGCGACTGGCAAAAAGCATGGATGGTCTCGATCCGCATGCCGCCTGGAAGATCCAGAACATCGGCAAAGAGCTTGCGCGCGCGCGCAAGCGTCGCCTCGTCCGGTTCCACGTTCAACGCGCTCAGCCTGGCGCGCAAAGTCTCTTGGCGCATCGCCACCCATTCGCCCAGGCGCTTGTTCAGGCGGATGCGCATCTCCGCCGCCGCCGCCTTGGTGTAGGTAAGGCAGAGAATTTTCTCCGGCGCCGTGCCCGCCAGCATCAAACGCAAGAGCCGGTCGGTGAGCAGCTTGGTCTTGCCGCTGCCGGCCGAGGCCGCGACAAAGGCGGAAACATCGGGATCGGAGGCCCGCAATTGCTCCCGGTTGGCATCCTCAATCGCTGGCATCTTCATCCTCCCCGCCCCATTCGGCGCGGCGTGAAATGCCCGCGTAATCGTCATACCGGTTTTCCCGCCCCGGATGCGGGGAGGCCAAAAAAGGTTTGTCTGGATCGGCATATTTCGCCAGCAGACCCGCCACCCCCGCCGCGCGCTCCACCACCTCGCGCAGCTCTTCCGGTTTTTTTAAAATCGTCGTTTCGGCACCCGCTTCCGCGCGGCCGGAGAGAGCGACATAGATCAGTTCCTTCGCCTGAGCGATGAATATATCGCCAAAGGCGCCGTTTTCGGCCATCGCCGCCTCCAGCGGCAATTGCGGCGCCGTGCCCGCCTTCACTTTTGTCTCGGCGGGCACGGTGCCGGTCTTGTAGTCGATGATGCGCAACTTGCCATCCGCGTCGCGCTCGATCCGGTCGGCGCGGCCTTTCAACAGAAACCCTCCGGGAAGCCGCCATTCCCCCTTATGCTCCAGGGCACGGGCGACGGGCACGCCGCTGGCGGCCAGGCGGGCCCGCTCGGTATCCACCAGCCAATCCGCGATGCGCTCCAGCCGCGCGCTCCACCATTGCGCCAAGGCTTCGCGCGGGCGGGAGTCACGCATGGCCACTTCCAACGCAAGGCGCAGACGGGCGGGGGCATCCGGAGCGTTCACCTCCGAACCGGCGAAGAACGCCGCCAGCCCCGCATGCACCACATCGCCGAACTGGCTGGCGTCGCTCTCCTCGTCCAGCGGGTCGAGCGGGGAAAGCTTCAGCACCTTTCGGGCATAAATGGCATAGGGGTCGGCCATCAGGGTGGCGATGTCGGAAATGGAATAAACGCGCGGGCGCTTGTCAGAGGGCGGAGTGGGGCGCGGGCGCGCCCGCCTGGCTCGCGCCACCGGCAGGTCGAGCCGCCCGGCCCAGAGCGCGGCCTCATGCTGGGGCAGCTCCCCCCCCTGCCCCGCCAGCATCGCCGAAAGGCGTGTCAGCCAGCGCGCGGGCACGGCGGGCGCGCGCTCACGCCGCTTCGGCGTGGCCAGGATCACGCCCGGGCAGGCGCTGGCCAAAGAGAAAAACCCATGCGCCGCCTGGCCGATTTTCAATTCCGGACTCGGCAGGCCAGCCTGCTTGCGCATTGGACGGGAAAGCCAGGGGCCAGGCTCCTCCGGCGCGGGCCACACACCTTCCACCAGCCCGCCCAGCACCGCCACATCCACGCTTTGCAGCGCCGCCTCCTGGATACCCCATATGGCGATCCGCGGATGCCCGTCCTTGGCACGGGGGCGGCGCACCACCTGCCCCGCCATCAGCGCGTCCAGAAGCGCGGGTAAGTCGGCGGGGGCCATGTCCGGCATATCCTCCAGGGCCAGGAGACTCTCGGCCAGCAGGCCCGAGAGGGCATTGCCCGCCTCCCCCGCCCAAAGCCGTTCCGGGCCCGGCACGCCAGGCGTGGCGGCGAGGCTTTCCCCAGCCTCGATCAGCGCTGTCAACGCCGCCACCGGCGACACCGCCACCGGCAATGCCAGCGGCGCCAGCATGCGTTCCAATTGGGTGAGAAAATCCGTTTCGGCCTGGTGCTCTTCCCTTAGCCGAAAACGCAACCCCTCCAGCCCCGGTGGCGGGCGCGGCCCGCGCAAGGCGTGTTTTTCCAGCCGTCTGGCCATGTCCCGGAAGGATTGCGGGGGTAGATTCCCCGTGGCGAGCGGGTGCTTCAGCAGGGCGAGCAGCGGCAGCGGCGCATAATTCTCCCGCGCGGCGCGGGCCAGCAACCGCAGGAATATGGCCGGCGGCGTGACGGCCAGATTCTCGCCCGCGCTGTCATCCGCCGTAATGCCAAAACGCTTCAGCGCCGCGCCCACCCGCGCGGCGAGGGCACGGTCCGGCGTGATGAGCGCCGCGCTTTTGCCTGGCGTTTGCAGGGCCTGACGCAAAACCATGGCGATGGCCAGGGCGTTTTGCGCCTCGTCTCCGGTTTCCAGGCGGGTGAGGCCATCGAGGTTCAGGGGCGCGGGGTTTTGCCAGTCCGACAATGCGGCCGCGGGCAGCAAGGCACGGGAGAGCACTTCACTCCGCCCCGCCGGCACAAGGCCGGGCGGCGCGGGCAGCACCTCCACCTCCTCCAGCCGCGCGCCAATATCCGCAAGCAGCCTGGCGATGCCGCCCTGGGCATGGGACTCTTCGATACCGGCCCAGGCCTCCGCGCGAAGATGCGTGTCGAACCCGGGCAGGATCAGCCGGCCGCGCGGCAACCCGGCCACCATCTCCGCCATGCGGGCAATGGCGGGCGTGCCCTCCGCCGCCACCATCCAGACCGGGCCGGGGGGCGGATTGTCTTCCCAGGCCCTGGCCTGCGCCTCGATCAGCAAGGCCAGGCGCCGGGCGGGGTTCATCGCGCCCTCGGCCTGGAGAATATCCGGCCAATGCCTGGTGACGATGGTGAGAAATTCCAGCGTTTTCTGCCAATGCTCAGCGAAATCCTCGCGCACCAGACCTGGCAGGGTTCGCGCCAGATCCACCCCGGCATGGTCCGCCTCGTCCAGCAATGTGGCGAATTCAGCCGCCAGTTCCCAGGCGGCGGGGAGCGTCTGCGGCGCGCCGCTGTCCCGGGGTTTTTGCAGAATCAGCTTGGCCAGCAGCGCTTGCCGCCGCGCGGGCGCCATGGCGGGCGGCAGGGAAAACCCGGCCGAGAGCAGCAACCCCGCCTCGTCGATATTGCCCAGAGCCACGATGCGCGGCAGCAGCAGGGCCTTGCCGCCATTGGCCTCCAGAAACGCCCCCGACAAGGCCTGGGCGGCGCGGCGGCTGGGCAAGACGATCAGCCCTTCATGCGCCCCGCCCTCGGCCAGCCATAGCCGCGCCAGCGCGGGCAGGAACGCGGCTTCCGGCGGGAAGGCGCCAATACGCGGACGGCGCGCCATCAGGTGGAATTGCCCACTTCCCGCGCCCGCAGCAAGGCTTCCGCGCGCACGATATCCGACGGGGTGGAGAGGTGAAACCAGACTCCATCGTGGATCACCGCGTTCAGCCGCGCCGCCGCCAGCGCCTCGTCCCAAAGCCGGTTCAGCGAGAAACGTTCAGGCTGGGCGCCATGCAGCAGCGCCTTGGTGGCGATCTGGATGCCTGAATAAAGATAGGGCGCCACCTCCCGCTCCAGCCGGCGGCGCAATTCGCCATCGCGGGCCCAGATGAAATCGCCATAAAGCGTCTCGGCGATGGTGCCGGCGGAACGGGCGAGCAGCAGCGCCGCATCCTCGCGCGCCGGGTCGAAGGCGGCGGCCAAGCGCGGCAAGGCGGCGGAAGGACCATCCACCCAGTAGGAATCGCCATTGATTATATAAAAAGGCCCATCGGGCAACACGCCCTTGCTGGCCATCGCGGCCAGGGCGCCGCCGGTTTCCAGCAGCTCATCCTCGTGCATGACGCTCACCCCCTCATACTGGGAGAAGAACGTCTCGATCTGATCCGCGAGATGGAAGGCATTGACGATCACGCGTGTCACGCCCGCCGCCCGCAACCTTTCCATCGTGTGCGCCAGGATCGGCTGCCCCGCCAGATACAGCAGCGGCTTGGGGGTGTTGAGACTGAGCGGGCGCATCCTTTCACCCAGCCCCGCGCATAAAATCACCGCCGTGTCAGGTTGCATCGAAACCTCTCAAATCCCCTTCAATCTCAACCATGCGCCCCGTCCCCGCGAATGAGAGTGTGAGCCGCCACGCCGCCCGCGGCGCCAGCGCGCCCAGCCGGTCCGGCCATTCCACCAGCGCGATGCCGGCCAGCGCCTCGTCCCAGCCCAGCTCTTCCATCGCGGCCGCGCCGTCCAGCCGCCATAGATCGTAATGCCAGATCCGCCCGCCATCCGGCGTTTCATAGCATTGAACCAGCGTGAAGCTGGGGCTGGGCACGTTCAAGCGCGCATCGCCCAGCCTGGCGCGGATAAAGGCCCGCGCCAGGCTGCTTTTTCCCGCGCCGAGCGGGCCTTCCAGCAACAGCACGTCGCCTGGCCGGGCAATGGCGGCCAGCCTCTCCCCCAGGCGCTGTGTGTCCGACTCGTCATTCAGGTGAAGGCGCATGGATATGTTTTGGGGCCGGACGCTTGATTGTGAAAGGGGGTCGGGGCAAAGCATGCGGCATGGAAACGCTGTCCGCCGATGTGGCGATCATAGGCGCCGGCCCCGCCGGCATGTTCGCGGTATTCGAATGCGGGATGCTGAAACTGTCCTGCGTGCTGATCGATGCCCTGGATGAGCTGGGCGGCCAATGTGTCGCGCTCTATCCGGAAAAACCGATCTATGACATTCCCGCCCATCCGGCCATCGAGGGCGGCGCGCTGATCGCCCGGCTGGAAGAGCAGATCGCGCCGTTCGACTGCCCCAAGCTGCTCGGGCGGCAGGTGACGGGACTGTCCGGGCGAGCAGGGGATTTTACCCTGGCCACCAGCGCGGGGGATGCCATCAAGGCCAAGACCGTCCTCCTCGCCGCCGGCGCTGGCGCCTTTGGCCCCAACCGCCCGCCCCTGGAAGGGCTGGCGGCCTATGAAGCCAGCGGCGCCGTGCGCTATTATGTCAGGAAGCGCGAGGATCTGCGGGGCAAGCGCGTGGTTATCGCCGGGGGCGGTGATTCGGCGGTGGACTGGGCGCTGGCCCTGCAGGGCATCGCCGCCAGCATCGCCGTGGTGCATCGCCGTCCGAAATTCCGCGCCGCCCCCGAAAGCAGCGCGCAGCTCGACGCGCTGGCGGCGGCGGGAAAGGTGGAGATGGCGATCCCCTACCAGCTTCATGCCCTGCATGGCGCGGGCGGAAAACTGGAAGCCGTGGAAGTGGCCGACCTGGACGGCGCCACCAAAAAGCTCGGCGCCGATGTCCTGCTGCCTTTCTTCGGCTTGGCGATGGATCTGGGGCCGATCGCCGAATGGGGGCTGGATCTGGCACAGGGCCGCGTGACCGTGGACCCGGCCACGATGCAAAGCTCCCTGCCAGGCCTGTTCGCGGTGGGGGACATCGCCGCCTATCCCGGCAAGCTGAAACTGATCCTGCAAGGCTTCGCCGAGGGCGCGGTGGCCGCGCATGCCGCCTATGGGGTCGTGAACCCCGACAAAGCGCTGCATTTCGAATACTCGACCACGAAAGGCGTGCCGGGCTGAGCACCGCCCCCAGCCCATAGCCGATTTGATCCCGGCACGTATATGCCGCGCCGCAACAGCGGGCTATAAGGCCGCCACCCAAACATTACGCATGGAGCGAGTTCATGACAGCCGATGCCACCACGACCCCGAAAACCAAAGTCACAGCTTTGCCGGGGGACGGTATCGGCCCAGAGGTCATGGACGCCACCATCAAGATCCTGACCGCCGCCGAAGCGCCCATCGAATGGGAGTTCGCCGAGGCGGGGGCCAAGGCCTTCGAGCGCGGCGTGGTGACGGGCGTGCCGCGCGAGACGCTTGATTCCATCGGCACCAACAAGCTGGCGCTCAAGTCCCCGCTCGAAACCCCCATCGGCTATGGCGGCAAATCCGCCAATGTGACGATGCGCAAATATTTCGAGCTTTACGCCAACATCCGCCCGGTGCGCGAACTGCCCGGCATCCAGACGCCATTTTCCGGCCGGGGCATCGACATGGTGATCGTCCGTGAAAACGTGGAGGATGTTTATGCCGGCATCGAGCATATGCAGACCACCACCGTCGCGCAGTGCCTGAAACTGATGACCGCCGCCGGGTGCGAACGCATCATCCGCGCCGCTTACGGCGTGGCCCTGGCCGAGGAGCGCCAGGCCGTGACCGTGGCCCACAAGGCGAACATCATGAAACTCACCGAGGGCATGATGAAGCGCATGGGCGAGAAAGTGGCCCGTGAATATCCCGGCATCAAGGCCGGGCAGGTGATCATCGATAATTGCGCCCACCAGCTCGTCATCCGCCCCGAGGCGTATGACGTCATCGTCACCTCCAACATGAACGGCGACATCATTTCCGATCTCGCGGCCGGGCTGGTTGGCGGGCTGGGCATCGCGCCTTCCGCCAACCTCGGCGACCAAGTGGCGATGTTCGAGGCCGTGCATGGTTCCGCCCCGGACATCGCGGGCAAGGACATGGCCAACCCCACCGCCCTGCTCTCCGCCTCCATCATGCTGCTGCGCCATATCGGCGCCTTCGACGTGGCCGAGAAGGTGGAGCAGGCCTTGTTCGTGACCCTGGCCGAGGGCCGCAACCTCACCGGGGACCTCGCCCCGCGCGGCCATGGGGTGGGCACCAAGGCCTATACGGATCAGGTGATCGCCAATCTGGGCCGCAACTCGGCGATGAAGTCCCGCACCTACAAGAAGCTGGAACTCACCGCCTGGCCGAAACTGACCGCGCATATGGAACCCGCCACCCGCGAACTGGTGGGCATCGACGTGTTCCTGGAAACCGATCTGGACGCCGAGACGCTGGGCAAGCAGCTTGAAGCACTGTCCGAATACAGCCCCTTCACCCTCACCGGCATTTCCAACCGCGGTGTCACCGTCTACCCGCCGACGGGCGGCCAGACCTTCCTGGTCGACCATTTCGCCGCGCGCTTCATGCTGAAGCATCCGATCTCCCTGGCGGGCGACACCGCCGAGGGGCAGCCGGAAATTTCCTATCTGGTGCAGCGCATCGGCGCGAAATTCACCTGGATGCATATCGAAAAGCTGCAACGCTTCGATGGCAAGGACGCTTTCGAGCGCCCGCAGGGCGAAGGCTAAGCTCCAAGCCCGAACGAAACACGCCGTTATCCCAGGGCGAAGGCTCCGGGATAACGGCGTGAACGGCTTATCCGGCCAGGGCGCTGAGGGCGCTCAGATCAACTGGGCCGAAAGCAGATCCTCAAGATCCTTGGTGTGCGTCTCCTCATCGGTGAGGATATCCTCCAAGATCGCATGGGTCTGGGGATCGCGCCCCGCGAAATGCCCGGCAAGTTCACGATATAGCTCGATCACCGCCTGCTCCGCGGCGAGGTTTTCCGAGAACAGACGCGGCAGGCATCCTTGCGAGGCTTCCGGGGCCAGGCGGCGCGTGGCGAGATCCGCCGAGAAATAATCCGGCTTGCCGCCCAGCGTGAGAATCCGCTCGGCCAGGCGAATCATGTGGCTGCGCTCATCGGCGGCCTGGGCGGCGCACTCGGTCGCCACCCATTCATTCTCCAGCCCGTCGGCGGAAACGGCGATCATGCTGTAGCGCAGCACACAGGCGATCTCCGCCGACATGGCGGTCTGCAATAGAATCGCGGGCTCGGCCTTCTCGGCCATCATGGCCTGGGCGGTGGCGTGCAAACGCTGTACATCCGCCAGAAAATGATTTTCTCCGACCGCACCTTGCTCAAACATCGCCATCCTCTTTCACCAAACAAATGAGAATCGTTCTCATTTACTGAATCATTGGTAGCGTGATCGACCTTTTCGATCAAGCACGAAAACATCCAGGCGACTCACGACTTCGCGAATTCCGGCCGGCCGGGAGGCTGAAACTTCCGCATGCAGCCTCTCGCGCTGCTTTATCCCGCCGCGTCGCTGCGCTAGAAACGCGGGATGAACGACCTCACCCCCAACAGCCTGCGCGCCTGGCCGGATGCGCGCGGCCGCTTCGGCGAATTTGGCGGCCGCTTTGTCGCCGAAACGCTGATGCCGCTGATTCTGGAGCTGGAAGACGCCTACCGCGCCGCCAAGGCCGACCCGCAATTCCAGTCCGAGCTTGATTATTACCTCAAGCATTATGTCGGGCGGCCGAGTCCGCTCTGGCATGCGCAACGGCTGAGCGATCACCTCGGAGGGGCGAAGATCTATTTCAAGCGCGAGGAGCTGAACCATACCGGCGCGCACAAGATCAATAATTGCGTCGGTCAGATTCTGCTGGCCAAGCGCATGGGCAAGACCCGCATCATCGCGGAAACCGGCGCGGGGCAGCATGGCGTCGCCACCGCCACGGTCTGTGCGCTCTTTGGCCTGCCTTGCACCGTTTACATGGGAGCCACGGACGTTGAGCGGCAGAAGCCGAACGTCTTTCGCATGAAGCTACTGGGCGCGGAGGTGGTGCCCGTCTCCTCGGGTGCCGCCACGCTGAAAGACGCGATGAACGACGCGCTGCGCGACTGGGTGGCGAATGTGCGCGACACATTCTACATCATCGGCACCGCCGCCGGGCCGCACCCCTACCCCGAACTGGTCCGCGATTTCCAATGCGTCATCGGCAATGAGGCGCGCGCCCAACTGATGGAGGCCGAGGGCCGCTTGCCGGACGTGGCCGTGGCGGCCGTCGGCGGCGGCTCCAACGCCATTGGGCTATTTCATCCTTTTCTGGACGAGGCGGCGGTCAAGCTCGTTGGCGTGGAAGCGGCGGGCAAGGGCATGGACACGCATGAGCATGCCGCCAGCCTCAATCGCGGCCGCCCCGGCGTGCTGCATGGCAACCGCACCTATCTGCTACAGGACGACGACGGGCAGATCCTGGAAGCGCATTCCATCTCCGCCGGGCTGGATTATCCCGGCATCGGACCCGAACATAGCTGGCTGCACGACATCAAGCGTGTCGAATATGTCGGGGTGACGGATGACGAGGCGCTGGAGGCGTTCCAGCTTTGCTCGAAACTGGAAGGGATCATCCCGGCGCTGGAATCCGCTCACGCCATCGCGCATGTTCTTAAAATCGCCCCGAAGATGAGCAAGGAAGAGATCATTCTGATGAATCTCTCCGGCCGGGGAGACAAGGATATTTTCTCCGTCGCCAAATATTTGGGAACCGAGCTATGAGCCGCATCGCTGGCGTGTTCGCCACCTTGCGCCGGAAAGGAAACGGCGCGCTGATTCCCTTCGTGGAAGCCTACGACCCCGACCGCGCCACCTCCCTGACCCTGCTGAAGGGCATGGCGGAGAATGGAGCGGACATCATTGAGATCGGCATGCCCTTCACCGACCCGATGGCCGATGGCCCCACGATTCAAGCCGCGGGGCGGCGTGGATTGCTGGCCGGGGCCACGCTGAAGGGGGTGCTGGGGCTGGTGCGCGAATTCCGCGTGGACAATGACCACACCCCGCTGGTGCTGATGGGATATCTGAATCCCATCCTCTCGCACGGTGTGAAAGCCTTCTGCAAGGATGCCGCGGAGGCGGGGGTGGACGGGCTGATCATCGTCGATCTTCCCCCCGAGGAGGCGGATCTGATGCTGCCGGAAGCCACGGCCAACGGTCTGGACATCATCCGTCTCATCGCCCCCACCACCTCGGATGCACGGCTGAAACAGGTGCTCGCGGGGTCTTCCGGCTTTGTCTATTACGTCTCCATCACCGGTATCACGGGCACCCGCACGGCCACGGCCGCGGATCTGGCGCGGGATATTCCACGCATCCGCGCGGCAACGGATCTGCCGATCGCCGTCGGCTTTGGCGTGCGCACCCCCGAACAGGCCGCCACCGTGGTGGCGCACGCGGACGCCGCGATCGTCGCCTCGGCGCTGATCGACACATTGTGCAAGGAAAATGCCGAGGCGGTGCTGCGCGATGTCAGAGCCCTGTCCGAGGGGGTGAAGGGGGCGCCCCAGGCCGCCTAAAACCCCGGCGCGCCCGCACCCGCCAGCTTAGATTTGCCTTGAGCCTGAGTCAGGCTCAAGCTGGCCCTTCATTCCCCGCACGCCTCGCCCAGGTGCTTTTTTCTCAGGTGCTTTTTTCCCAGGCGCCTCTTTCATTGCCCTGGGTTTTGCGCGGGCGGCGGATTCTGTCCCGGCGGCAAGGCAGCCGCGCCATAGCGATAAGGCTGGCCTTCGGGCCCACCCGCCCGGCCATACATGACGCAGCCCGACAGCCCCGTCAGCAGAAGCAACACCGCCACGAAACGCCCGCGGGTCATGATCGATTTCCTTCAAGTAAGGCAGGGCCGCCTTGCGGACGACCCGAGAAGCGCTGCGCGCTGGCACAATGGCGCGGTGTCATCCACAGGGTCAAGGATGCATGCCGGGTCCGCCGCCACCACGGCCGCCGCCACCGGGGGGCGAACCGCCGCCACCACCATGACCGCCGCCACCGGGAGGCGAACCACCTCCACCATGACCGCCGCCACCGGGTGGCGAACCGCCGCCACCATGACCGCCACCACCGGGAGGCGGACCGCCACCACCATGACCGCCACCACCGGGAGGCGGACCGCCACCACCATGACCGCCGCCACCGGGAGGCGGGCCACCGCCACCATGCCAGCCGCCAGGGGGCGGACCGCCGCCACCGCCATGCCAGCCGCCAATCACCAAGGTCGTGCTGGGGGCGCCATAATAATATCCGCCCGCGGGAGCGTAATAGCCGGAAGAATACCCGCCATAGCCATAACCGGACGGGCCGTAGACACAGCCCGTCAGCGTCGCGGCAAGCAGCACGGGAGCAAATAATACAGGTTTCATACAGCCTATATAGGGTCGATGAGGTGGCTGCATTAGGGCGGGATTAAAGCAGCCCCCGGGCAAAGAAATCCGGGTTCTCCCAGCCTGGCTTGCCATAGCGCAAAGGGGTGCCCGCCATGGTCAGCACCGTGCCGCCCGCGGCTTCCAGCACCGCTTGCGGAGCCGCCGTATCCCATTCCATGGTGCGGCCCAGGCGCGGGTAGAAATCCGCGGCCCCTTCCGCCAGCCTCAGGAATTTCAGCGCCGAACCAATATTGACGAGACGCGCCACCCGATATTGCGCGAGGCAGTCCTTCAACTCCGGCGCATCCCGGTAATGGCGGGAGGCAAACACGGTGAGCCCTTCCGGCGGAGCGCGGCGCACGGCGATTTTTTCGTCCATGTTCCCCCGGCGGCGCCAAGCCCCCTGCCCCACCGCGCCGAAATGCAGCTCGTGAAAAGCCGGAGACGCCACCGCGCCCACCACCGGCGCGCCTTTCTCGATGAGCCCGACACAGACGGCGAATTCATCCCGCCCGGCGGCGAATTCCCGTGTGCCATCCAGAGGATCCACCAGCCAGTAACGCCCGCTGGGCGCGGCGATGCGCCCGGCGGCAACCTCTTCCTCCGCCACCACCTGAATATCCGGCATGGCGGCGCGCAGCCCGGCGGTGATCAGCGCCTCGGCCTGACGGTCCGCCAGCGTCACCGGGGTGGAGTCGGATTTGGTCTCGACGGTGAAACCCGCCGCGCGGATGGTTCTGATGGCGCTGGCGGCTTCCTCGGCCAGACGCACGGCGAGGGTAAGAAACTCCTGCATGGCTCGTCTGTAGACCCACCCTTCCGGCTGGCCAAGACGTAAGGCGGTGATATGGTTGTGACCAGCAGATGACGGAGTGAACGCATGGTCGAGATTTTGTTCGGAAAACTGGCGCTGCCGAAGGATGGGGTGCTGGTTCTGCCGGTGGGCGAGGAGCTGCCTTTGACCGGCGAGGCCGCCATGTTGGATGAAACGCTCGGCGGCACGCTGAGCCAGGCAATGCAGGCGGCGGAATTCAAGGGCAAGGCCGGGCAGAGTCTGAACATCTATCATGCCGGCCCCTATAAGCGCGTGGTGCTGACCGGCGCGGGCAAGGAAGACGCCCCCCGCCGCGCGTTATTGCTGGGCGCGGCCATTGTCAGCGCGCTGGGCAAAGAGAGCGAAGCGGCGATTCTCACCCATGGCTTCACCTCGAAAGAGGCGGCGGAAATCGGCCTGGGGGCGCGGCTGCGCGGCTATAAGTTCGACAAATACCGCACCACCCAGAAGCCGGAAGAGAAAGCCAAGCTGAAAAAGCTGAAACTGCTCACCGCCTCGCCGAAAGAGGCCGAAACCGCCTGGGAGAGCGCCGAGGCGGTGGCGAAGGGCGTGGAGTTCACCCGCGATCTGGTGACTGAGCCCGCCAACCAGCTTTACCCGGCGGAGTTCGCCGAAAGGCTGGAAGGGCTCAAAAAGCTGGGCGTGAAGGTCGAGGTGTTCGGCCAGAAAGAGCTGGAGAAGCTGGGCTTTGGCACCATGCTCTCCGTGAGCCAGGGCAGCGTGCGCGAGCCGCGCATGGTGGTGATGCAGTGGCTGGGTGCCTGCGGCCATGGCGATGACAAAAAGGCGAAGAAGCCAAGGGACCCGCTGGTGTTCGTGGGCAAGGGCGTCACCTTCGACACGGGCGGCATCTCGCTGAAGCCCGCCGCGGGCATGGAGGACATGAAGTGGGACATGGCCGGTGCCGGCACGGTCTCGGGCCTGATGGCGGCGCTGGCCGGGCGCAAGGCCAAGGTGGATGCGATCGGCCTGGTGGGGCTGGTGGAGAACATGCCCTCCGGTTCCGCCACCCGCCCTGGCGACGTGGTGAAAAGCTATGCGGGCAAGACCGTTGAAATTCTCAACACCGACGCCGAGGGGCGGCTGGTGCTGGCGGATGTGCTCTATTACGCGCAGGAGCGTTTCGCGCCGAAATTCATGGTGAATTTGGCCACGCTGACCGGCGCCATCATTGTCGGGCTGGGGCATGAATATGCCGGGCTCTTCTCCAACAGCGACGAGCTGGTGGGCAAGCTCGTCGACTCCGGCGAGGCGGTGGGCGAAAAGCTCTGGCGCATGCCGCTCGCCAAGGAAGGCGAGGCTTACGATAAAGAGCTGGATTCCGCCATCGCCGATGTGAAGAATATCGGCGGTGGGCGCGCGGGCGGCTCCATCACCGCCGCGCAATTCCTGCAACGTTTCGTGAATGGCACGCCCTGGGCGCATCTGGACATCGCGGGCATGGCCTGGGGTGCCAAGGATGCGGGGGTGAATCCGAAGGGCGCCACGGCCTTCGGCGTGCGGCTGCTGGACAATTTCGCGCGTGGGTTTGAGGGCTGAAATGTCCGAATTGCTGCTCGACAAAATCCTGGGCGACCGGAACGAAGCCAGCCTGGCCAGGAAACTTCACGATCTTGGCCATCATGGCGGGCATGTGGAAACGCTGGTGGTGAGCGCGGAGGATCTTCCGCGCCGGCGCTTCCACGCACGGACCGACCATGGCACGGCCTGCTTCGTGGCGCTGCCGCGCGATGTTGCCCTGACTGACGGGGCGGTATTGCACCTGACAGACCGCACCGCCGTGGTGCTGAAGGTGGGCGCGCAGGACTGGCTGAAGCTGCAACCGCAAAACGGTGGCGGCCTGGAGCTTGGCTACATGGCGGGCAACCTGCATTGGCGCGTGCGTTTCGAGGAGGATTGCCTGCTGGTGGCGGTGGACCATCCGCGCGAGACCTACCTCGCCCGGCTGCATGAGCTTGAGCACGAGGGCAAGGTGAAGATACTGGGATGAGCGCCAACACCCTGGCCCTGCTGCGCGGGCTGCAATTCGCCGACGGGCAATTCCCCTCTGGCGGGTTCGCCTTTTCCTGGGGGGTGGAGAGCCTCGCGGCGGACGGGCTGCTGACCCGCTCGGACTGGGAAGCCTTTCTGGCCGGGCAGATGGAACATCGCTGGGCGCCGCATGACCGCCCCCTGGTGGCGCACGCGTTTCAATCCTGGCGGGATCATGCGGCATTGATGGAGTTGGATGAGCTGACGGAGGCGCTTGCCATCGCCGCCGCCGCGCGGGAAGGCTCACGCCGCGCCGGGACCGCCTTGCTCGGCACCCATGCGCGGCTCGGCACGCCGGGAGCAGCGCAATACCGGGCATTGGTCATGGCGGGAAAAACCCCCGGCCATCTGCCGGTGGTGACGGGGCTGGTGCTGGCGGGCGCCGGGCTGGACCTGACGACGGCGCTGGCGGTTTGCGCCCATTCCACCGCGCAGTCCCTCGGCTCGGCGGCGGTGCGACTGGGGATCATCGGCGCGCTGGACGCACAGGCCGCGTTGCAAAAAATTCAGCCTCAGCTTGCGGACTTGCTGGCGGCACCGATTCCGCCGGTGGATGATATCGGCAGTTTCACGCCGCTGACGGATATCGCGATGATGCGCCACCCGTTCCAGGAACAGCAGCTTTTTTCGAATTAGGCTTTTTGCCGCTTTTTGAAAAAAGCCGCGCCAAAAACCTTTAGTCATTTTTGGAGGCCGCGATGAACCTCTCTCCCACCGAGCTTGAACGTCTGGTTATTTTCACGGCGGCCGAACATGCGCGAAGATTGAAGGCGCGCGGTGTGAAACTGTCCCACCCGGAGGCGGTGGCGCTGATCGCGGATGAAATGCTCCTCGCCGCGCGGTGCGGACAAGCCTATGAAGACATCGTGAACATGGCGGCGACGCTGCTGACACAAGCCGATGTCGAGCCCGGCGTGCCGACACTTGCTGAATTCGTCGCCGTGGAGGCGAGTTTTCCCGAAGGCACCAAGCTGGTGATCGTCTTCCGCCCCATCTCGGATGGCGCGGAGGATGGAGAGAGTCCCGGTGGCATTATCGCGGCGGACGGCGAGATCGAGCTGAATGAAGGCCGCGAGCGCGTGGAGATCGATGTGTTGAACACGGGCGACCGCGACATCCAGGTGCGCAGCCACGCACATTTCTTTGAAACCAATCCTGCCTTGCAGTTCGACCGGCGTGCCGCCTTCGGGTTCCGGCTGGATGTCGCCTCGGGTTCCGGCGTGCGCTTTGAGCCTGGCATTTCCCGCAAGGTTACGCTGGTGGCAATGGCGGGAGACCGGATCGTTCATGGCCAGGGCGGGCTCACGCGCGGGCGGCTGGATGATCCGGAGATCGCGGCGGCGGCACTCGAAGCGGCCCGTAGACGCGGCTATAAGGGAGCCTGAGCCATGGTGAAGATGACACGCGCCGATTATGCCGCCACCTTCGGCCCCACCAAGGGCGACATGGTGCGCCTGGGCGATACCGGGTTGCTCGCCGAAATTGAGCATGATTACACGGTTTATGGCGACGAGCTGACCACGGGTGCCGGCAAGGCGATGCGCGATGGCGAAGGTTTCCAGACCACCGGCACCCGTGCCAGTGGCGCGCTGGACGCGGTGGTGCAGAACGCCACCATCCTCGACCCCGTGCTCGGCGTCGTGAAGGGCGATATCGGCATCCGCGATGGACGGATTGCCGGCATCGGCAAGGCGGGGAATCCGGACATCATGGCGGGGGTTCATCCGCAGCTTCGCACCGGCCCCAACACCGCCGTGCATCATGCCGAACATTACATCGTCACCGCCGGCGCCATTGAAAGCCACGCGCATTTCCTCTGCCCGCAGCAGAGCGAGCATGCGCTGGCGGGCGGCACCACCACCATGATCGGCATGTCGCCGGGGCCGTATTTCGATGTCTCCTGCTCGGGGCCTGAGATTCTCGGGCAGATCATCCAGGCGGCGGAGTTCTCGCCGTTGAATTTCGGTTTTCTGGGGCGCGGTTGTTCCGACCCCGGAGCGGTGGAGGAGAGCGTGTCCGGCGGCGCGCTGGGCGTGAAGATCCATGAGGATTTCGGCGCGTCGGGCGCGGTGATCGATGGTTGCCTGACCGCCGCCGACCGTCATGATTTCAGCGTGTGCCTGCACACGGACACGATCAACGAATTTGGTTTCTGCGAGGATACGATCCGCGCCATCGATGGCCGCTCCATCCATATGTTCCATACGGAGGGCGCTGGCGGCGGGCACGCGCCGGACCTGCTGCGCGTCAACGGTCTTGCCAACGTGGTGCCCGGTTCCACCAACCCCACCAACCCCTTCACCGCCTATGCGCTGAATGAAGGGCTGCCGATGACCATGCTGGCGCATGCGATGAACTGGCGCCTGGCCGAAGACCTCGCCTTCGCGGAATCGCGCGTGCGCCCGCAAACCATGGCGGCGGAGGATCTGCTGCACGATATGGGGGCGATTTCCATTTTCTCGACCGACAGCCAGGGCATGGGACGCCTGGCGGAAAACGTCGCCAAATGCTGGCAGCTTGCCAGCGTGATGAAAAAACGCCTGGGCCGTTTGCCGGAGGAGGCAACCGCGCGGGCGGATAATGAGCGCATCAAGCGCTATCTCGCCAAGCTCACCATCAACCCGGCCATCGCGGCGGGGATCGATGCGCATGTCGGCTCCATCCAGCCCGGGCGCATGGCGGATCTGGTGTTCTGGCCGCGCGCCAGCTTCGGCATCAAGCCCCGGGGGGTGATGAAGAGCGGCTTCATCGTCTGGGCCACATGCGGCGATGGCAATGGCTCCATGATGGATAGCGAACCGAATATCCAGCGCCCGATGTGGGGCAGCAAGGGAGCTTCGCCCGCGAAGCTCGGCGTCACCTTCGTCTCCCGGCTTGCCATCGAGGCGGACCGGCAACGCAAGCTGGGTGTGCAAAAAGCCTTCCTGCCCATCGGCGTCACCCGCCATCTCGGCAAGACGCACATGCTGCATAATGACGCCTTGCCAAAGATCGAGGTGGATAGTGAAACATTCGAGGTCCGCGCGGATGGAAGATTGCTGGCGGGCGAGCCCGCCAGGCAGGTGCCGCTAAGTCGCAGCTATATGCTGCGATGACACAGCTCGAACTGTGTTTCGCGCCCAATGGGGCGGGGCGCACCCTGCTTGCGCAACGCAGGTCGGCATATCCTTACAGCATCACCGCCCCCATCGCACGGCCCAACGGCACGGCATCGCTCACGCTGCAATCCATCTCGGGCGGGCTGTATGGCGGCGAGCAGGTGGCCCAGCATATTCGCCTGCGCGCCGGTGCCCGCGCCCGGCTGGTGCAGCCCGCCGCCACCACCGTGCGCCGCAAGGTTGAGGCCGGCCCGGCCCGGCAAAGCATCAAGCTCGAAGTCCAGGCCGGTGCCAGCCTGATTTATGAAGCCCGGCCGCTGATCATGCTGCCCGGCGCGGCCTTGATCCAAGATTGGGAGATCAGGCTATCCCCCGGCGCGCGCGTGATAGTCTGGGACGGTTTTCTCAGCCATAGCCCACATGGCGAAGCGCCAGACTGGCGCCTTGCGTCCCGCGTCAGCATCCGCGCTCCCGAAGGGCGCTTGCTGGCGGGCGAGCGCATGAACGCGCAGGGCATGGAACACGCGCCCTTCACCGCTTTCGGCAAAATCTGGTGTCTGGGCTTGCCGCCGGAACAGGAGGGCGGGCAGCCTTCGTTTTCCGGGCAAGGTTGCATCCTGGCCGGGTTCACCCGGCTGCCTGGGGAAACCGGCTTCACCCTCGCACTCGCGGCCAGGAATGGCGGCGCCCTGAGCGAAGCCATGGCACAGACGCAGGCATGGTTGGAGCAGACTTGCCTGAAGGGAGATATGATATGATCCGGTATGTCGTCGCATGTGTGGCGTCCTGTCTGGCATTGGCTCATCCCGCCCTGGCCGCGCCCCTGCCGGTCTGCCAGCAGGCGCAACTCTCCCTGGGCTTCGATTCCGAAAATGGCAATTTCGATGGCATGTCGCATTCCGGCACGCTGCTGGTGCTGCGCAATCTTGGCCCCACCCCTTGCACCCTGCCGGCTTTTCCCAAGCTCGTCTTTTGGACTTCCGGGCAGCAAGTGCTGACGATCGAGACGCGGCCGCAAGGCACATCGCCCTCACCTCGTCTTGCCGTGGGTGCCGAGGCCACCGCCGCGCTCCGCTGGGTTTCCTCTCCGGTTTTCGATGACAGCGCCTGCCCGCGCGTGACCAGCCTCTCGGTCAGTTGGCCTGGCGGGCAGGCGGCGCAGGGGCTGGTGGCGACAATCTGCGGTCCGGCTGGCGAGCCCGCGCGGGTCGCGCAAGCGCCACTGGCCACGGACCCCACGCTTCCGGATTAGACCACGGGGCATAGCGTAATCCGCCGCCCCTCCCCGGCGACGCTGGCGAGGCGCCCCCCTTCGGCGGCGGAGAGCATCACCATGTCCCCTTCCGCCATCAGGTCCGCGGCATCGGCGAAGTAGCCGGGATTCACCGCCTCGGCCAGATGATCCTTACCGGCCTTGTAATGCCAGAGGGTGAAACCGTTGGCATAGGCGAGCACGGAAAGATTGCGCAACGTGAACGACATGGAGTTAAATATCCTTTCATGATTACTTAAAGTTGTGCTTAGGTTTCTATTCCTATTTTAGGAACAAAACAAGAACAAACATGACCCCAAGCAAAATTTTTTGCAGAAAATTCGGACAAAATTCCTATTTTGCCTTTTTTCCGCCAAGAACTCCACATAGGCTTCTGAACTTACGGGATTCACTTGGTCACCCATGCGACATGATGAAATTTGGCGGGCGATCGATACTCTGGCGGCGGAGCGCGGGCTCTCTCCGTCCGCTCTCGCGCGTCAGGCCGGGCTCGACCCAACCAGCTTCAACCCGTCCAAGCGCCATGCCGGGGGCGGTAAACTGCGCTGGCCCTCGACGGAAAGCATTTCGAAAATCCTGACCACGACCGGCACCAAGCTGGAAGATTTCGCGGCTTTGGTGAATGGCGCCCGCGCCATCCCGGAAGCACGGCTGAAAGGCCGGTACAGGCTGCCGCTCATCGGCATGGCGCAGGCCGGCGCTGAGGGTTTTTTCGACGATGGCGGCTACCCCGCCGGAGCCGGCTGGGACGATGTGGAATTGCCCAGCGTGGCCGACGCGAATGCTTATGCCCTCAGCATCACCGGCGATTCGATGCTGCCGGTCTATCGCCCCGGCGACACGGTCATCGTCTCTCCCGCCGCGCCCATCCGCCAGGGCGACAGGGTGGTGACCCGCATCCGGGACGGCGCGGTCATGGCCAAGCAGCTTTTGCGGCGCACGGCGGGGCGGGTGGAACTGGGCAGCCTGAACCCGGAATTTCCGGAATTGCGCTTCCCGGTCAAGGATGTCTTATGGATGCACCGGATCATCTGGGCCAGCCAGTAGTCATCCGCCATCAGCGCCAGTGGCCATGGCCGCCGCCCCAGCCACCACCCCACCCCCACCAGCCACCCACCATGACCGGCGCGGGCTGCACCACCACGGCGGGGGCGGCATAATAACCTGGGCCGTAACCATATCCGTAACCCGACGGATAATAGACACATCCCGCGAGGCTGGTGGCCGCCAGGCTCAGCAGCACAATGACACGCGGCGTTATCCGCGGCTTGAATGAGGTTATTTTCATCATCATGAGGATCCTCTGGCGCGTCCACGGCATATGTCCGGAATGTTGAACCACATGTTCCAACGTCATGTTCCAGTCGGCAAATTGCCCTGATCGCTGGATTTATGCGGGAAGTTTGCGGCGCCATTGCGGCGGCGACCATGCGGCCATGTAATACAAAGCAACATTCGCCACCGCATTTAGGACACAGCTTTCTCCTAAGTCTGATGTCCGGCCCGCCCGGATAGGCAGGCCCGTGAAGTAAAAGAAGGATTCTCAAACATGGTTGCACTCCCCCGCAAAGCCCCGCGCTTACTGACTCTGGGTTGCGCATTGGCCCTCGGCCTTGCAGGCTTTGCTCAGGCTCAGCAGCAAGCCCCCTCCAACCAGCAACAGTCTCACACAGCGCCCACGCATCGGCCGATGACGAAGAAGAGCGAAACCCACCATACACAAACAGAGCATCATACAACGGCGGCGCATAAGAAAACCCCGCCGCACAACACGGCGCAGCATGTTTCCAGCCCGCACAAGGCAACTTCCGGCGGCATGAAACCGGCGCCCAGCAAGCCCCAGACAGCCCCCAAGCCCCAGACGCAGACGGCTCCCAAGCCCTGACACACTTGCCCGCCCGGATGGCGGCTGCGAGAATGAGATATGGACGCTCCCGCCCTGCATCTCGCCAAGGCCGATCCCCATCTGGGCGCCGCGATCAAACGGCTCGGACCGCTCAAACGCGCCCGGCCTGAACATACGGAACTTTATCACGCGCTGCTCTCCGCCATTGCGCACCAGCAGCTCCACGCCAATGCCGCCCTGGCGATTTTAGGGCGGTTGAAAACCATCGGCGGCGGTGAGTTTCCCGCCCCTGAAGCGCTTTTGGCCATGCCGGACGACCCATTGCGCGCCTGCGGCTTTTCCGCGTCCAAAATGGCGGCGATCCGCGATGTGGCGGCCAAGGCGGGCGATGGCACAATTCCCAGCCGAGCGCGGGCACGGCGTTTGTCCGACGACATATTGATAGACCGCCTGACCTCCATTCGCGGCGTTGGCCGCTGGACGGTGGAGATGCTGCTGATCTTCACGCTAGGCCGCCAGGATGTGTTTCCGGTGGATGATTTTGGCGTGCGCGAAGGCTACCGCCTGCTGCATGGGCTGGAGGCGCAGCCAAAGCCGAAAGCCTTCGGGCAGATCGGCGAGGCTTATGCGCCTTACCGTACCCTGGCCTCGCGTTATCTGTGGCGCGTGGCGGATGAAATGAAAACGCCCAGCGCGAGGCTGAGCAAAGCGTAACATCAGCGGCCTGGGCACGGCCCTTTGAAACATGAGCCGGGCCCAGGCAATCTGTAACCGGCCCGCGTTACCTGGGCAGGTGCTTGGCAATGTAAGGCGGCAGCCAGAAGCTCGCCACATGCACGCGCGGACTCCAATATTCGCTCTTTTCCGCGATCCCGCCAGCCGCCTCGGCGCGCTTGGCGATCTCCTCGACGCTCACTTCCGTCTGCTTCGGATCCTTGCCCGCCCAGCCCAGCGTCATATACCCGCCCACATAGGTCGGCACCGCCGCGACATAAGCCGAGACGAAGGGGAAGAATTTCTTCCGCCGCACGGAGGTTTCATACAGCTCATCCGCCTGCATGAAGGGCACGCCACATTGATTCACGATCAACCCGTCATCGCGCAGGATACGCGCGGCGTGCTCATAAAAATCGTCCGTGAACAGAACCTCGCCCACACCGATCGGATCCGTGGAGTCCACGATGATCACATCGAAGGATCCTGTTGGCGCCTTCTTCACGAAATCGATGCCATCGCCCACGATCACCTCGGCGCGCGGGCTGGTCCAGGCATCGCCGCCAATGCCGGGCAGGAACTCCTTGGAGAGACGGATGACCTCACCGTCGATTTCCGCCATCACCGCGCGCTCGACACCTTTATGCATCAGCACGTGCTTCAGCACACCGCCATCGCCCGCGCCGATGATCAGCACATCCTTGGCGTTGCCATGCGCCAGCAGCGGCACATGGACGAGCATTTCCTGATAGACGAACTCGTCGCGCTCGGTGATCTGGATCACGCCATCCAGCGTCAGCACCCGGCCATGGCTGGTGGTTTCAAAAACTCCAATGTCCTGAAACGCGCTTTTCACCCGCGCCAGTTCGCGCGCGGTTTTGAAGCGCTGGCCCCAATCGGGATAAAGTGTCTCGTTCAACCAGGTCTCGGCCATGGGCACACCTCTTCTGTCCGGGCCGAGGCTGGAGGCGCTAGCCCCTCCAGCCAACAGGCCAGATTAAAATATTGCGGGAAAGATCGGGCAAGGCGGCACCGCCGCCGGGCATTACGCGATCAGGCCGCGCTTCTGCTCATTGATCTGAATATGGCTGGGGCTGAACGCTTCCTTCAGGAAGGGGATCAGCTTGTACGGATCACAGCAACCGCACATGAACACATCCAGGGCGGCAAAATCGCGCTCTGGCCAGCTATGGATGGAAATATGGCTTTCCGCCAGCACCACGACGCCGGAAACACCGCCATTCGGCTCGAAATGATGGAAATGGTGGTGCAGAATCGTGGCCCCGGCGGCGCGCGCGCCATCGCACAGCGTCTGGTCGATCAGGTCCGGGCTGTCCAGATTGGACGCGCCCCACAAATCGATGATCAGGTGCATACCGGCATATTTCACGCCGTCTTTCTCGACGTAATAATCCTTCTGCGGCTCCTGGGAGAGCGGAGAAATCGTCTGGTTTTCGCTCGGAGACTCCGAGACCATCCCCAGTCGGGCAAGTGCGTTCATTGCGAACCCCCTCAACTAGTAGACAGCCTGTAGAACACGGCACCGCGCCGCGCCCCCCTGGGCCAGTGGGGGGGGCTTATGAGGCCATCCCCCCCTGGATGCAAGTGATATTTTTGTACAAACCTTGAAATTTTTCAGCGCCGCGCGCCCCCCAAGCGGCCCTCGCCCCCGCCGCCGCTCTTCATGAAAGCTTCAAGATCAGGGCTGGCGATTTTTGTTACCCTGGCGCGTCCTGGTAGGCTTCCAGCGGCGCGCAGGAGCAGACAAGGTTGCGGTCGCCATACACATTGTCCACCCGCTTGACGGGCGGCCAGTATTTTCGCGCCGCCACGTAAGGCAACGGGAAGGCCGCGACCTGGCGCGAATAGGCGTGCGCCCACGCCTCGCCCATCGCCTCGGCGGCGGTATGGGGGGCATTCTTCAGCGGATTGTCGTCCTTGGGCCAGTCGCCGGAGGCGATCAAGGCAATCTCCCCGGCGATGCTCAGCAGCGCGTCGCAAAAGCGATCCAGCTCCCCCTGATCCTCGCTCTCCGTGGGTTCGATCATCAAGGTTCCCGCCACGGGCCAGGACATTGTGGGCGCATGGAAACCATAATCGGCCAGGCGCTTGGCGATATCCTCCACCTGCACGCCGGAACTGGCGGCAAATCCCCGGCAATCGACAATGCATTCATGCGCCACGCGCCCCCGTTCGCCGCGATACAGGATGGGATAAGCCCCCCGCAGCCGCGCGGCGACGTAATTGGCGTTCAAAATGGCGATTTTGGTGGCCTGGGTGATGCCCTCCGGGCCCATCAGCCGGATATAGGCATAGGGAATGGGCAAAATCAGCGCCGAACCGAAAGGCGCCGCCGCAACCGGGCCATAGCCGGTGGCGGGCCCGGCATCGGCGCGGAATGGATGGGTGGGCAGATGCGGCGCCAGATGCGCGGCCACGCCGATGGGCCCCACGCCCGGTCCGCCGCCGCCATGCGGAATGCAGAAGGTCTTATGCAGGTTCAAATGGCAGACATCCGCGCCAATATTGGCAGGGCTGGTCAGCCCCACCTGGGCGTTCATATTGGCGCCATCCATGTAAACTTGCCCGCCCGCCGCGTGCACGGCCTGGCAGATGTCGCGGATCGCCGTCTCATACACGCCATGGGTGCTGGGGTAGGTGATCATCAAGGCCGCCAGGCGCTCGCCATGCTCCTCGATCTTCTTGTGCAGGTCCGCCACGTCCACATTGCCCAGCCTGTCGCAGGCCACCACCACGACCTTGTAGCCCGCCATGGCGGCGGAGGCCGGGTTGGTGCCATGGGCGGAAGCGGGGATCAGGCAGATCGTCCGCTCTCCCTCGCCCCGCGCCTCATGGAAGGCGCGAATGGCCAGCAGCCCGGAATATTCACCCTGCGCGCCAGAATTGGGCTGCAAGGACACCGCCGCGAACCCCGTCACCTCACAAAGCAGGGCCGCCAGCTCGTCGACGAGCTGCTTGAAGCCCCGGGTCTGACTCTCCGGCGCGAAGGGGTGGAGATCGGCGAATTCCGGCCAGGTGATCGCCGCCATCTCCACGGCGGCGTTGAGTTTCATCGTGCAGGAGCCCAGCGGGATCATGGAGCGGTTGAGCGCCACATCCTTATCCTCCAGCCGCTTGAGATAACGCAGCATCAGATGTTCGGAGCGATGGGCGCTGAACACCTCCTCGGCGCAGAACCCGCTCTGGCGGACCAGCGCGGCGGGAATCGACTCCCGCGCCTCGGCCAGACTCACCCCGAAGAGCTTGGCCAGGGCCTCAAGCTCGGCCCGCGTCACGGTTTCGTCCAGCGCGATGCCGATGCCCGTGGCATCGATCCGGCGCAGATTGAACCCTGCTTGTTCCGCCGCCTGGCACAGTGCCCCGGCCTTGGCCCCCGCCTCAATCGCCAGCGTGTCGAAGAACGCCGCGTGACGCAGGCCAAATCCCGCCTTGCGCGCCGCCTCGGCCAGCAGCCGCGCCTGCAAATTCACCCGGCGGGCGATGACCTTCAGCCCCCGCGGCCCATGCCATGCGGCGTAAAGCCCAGCCATCACCGCCAGCAGCACCTGGGCGGTGCAGATATTGCTGGTGGCCTTCTCGCGGCGGATATGCTGCTCGCGCGTCTGCAAGGCGAGCCGCATGGCCGGCCGCCCGGCGGCATCCACGGACACGCCGACAAGCCGCCCAGGCATGGAACGCTTGAAAGCATCCCGCGTGGCGAAGAACCCGGCATGCGGGCCGCCAAACCCCATCGGCACGCCAAAACGCTGGGCGGAGCCCACGGCGATGTCCGCGCCCATCTCACCCGGCGGGGTCAGCAGCGCCAGCGCCAGCAGATCCGCGCAGACAATGCTCATCGCCCCAACCGCCTTGGCGGCTTCGATCTCGGCGGAAAGGTCGCGCACCGCCCCGGTGGAGCCGGGATAATTCAGCACCAGCGCGAAGGGCTTGGCGGCCTCGATGCCGGCCACATCCCCCGGCGCCACGTCGATGATCTCCCAGCCATGCGGCCAGGCACGGGTGGCGATCACGGCGCGGGTCTGCGGATGCACGTCCTGGGCGATGGCGATCAGCTTGCCGCCGCTCTTGCTGAGCGCATGCGCCATGGCCACCCCTTCCGCCGCCGCCGTCGCTTCGTCCAGCAGCGAGGCATTGGCGATTTCCATGCCCGTGAGCGAGGCGATCATGGTCTGAAAGTTCAATATGGCTTCCAGCCGGCCTTGGGAAATCTCCGCCTGATAGGGCGTGTAGGCGGTGTACCAGCCCGGATTCTCCAGCACATTGCGCTGAATGACCGGCGGGGTGACGGTGCCATGATAACCAAGCCCGATGAGCGATTTCTTCACCACATTGCGGCTGGCGAGGCCGCGCAGCCTGGCCAGCACCGCCGCCTCGTCCTCCGCCGCCGGCAAGGCCAGCGCCGCGTTGGTGCGGATGCTCTCGGGGATGGTCTCGGCGACCAGCCCCTCCAGGCTCGGCGCGCCCACCACCTTCAGCATGACCTCGATCTGCGCCTCGTCCGGCCCGACATGACGGGCGACGAAACCATCCGGCTGCTCAAGCGCCGCCAATTCCGCCAATGCGTTCACGCCAATGTCCCCAAAAACGCGTCATAGGCCGCGCGGTCCAGCAATTCGCTCACCGCCGCGGGATTTTCCAGGCGCAGCTTGAAGAACCAGCCATCGCCCTCGGCGGCCTCGTTCACCTTGGCGGGTTCGCCCAGAATGGTCTGGTTCACATCCGCCACCGTGCCTGAAAGCGGCGCATACACATCGGACGCCGCCTTCACGCTTTCCACCACCGCGCAGGCCTCGCCCTTGGCGACATTGCGCCCCATATCCGGCAGTTCCACGAACACGATATCGCCCAGCGCGGCCTGAGCATGATCGGTGATGCCAATGGTGGCCAGCCCGTCCGCGCCGACGCAAACCCATTCGTGATCCTTGGAATAAAAAATCTGGGACATGAAAGCCTTCCTTTCAGCGGACATAATGATGAGGAACGAAGGGCAAGGGCACCACCTGCCCGGAAAGCGGTTTGCCACGCACGATCAGGTCAAGCGCGGTGCCGGGGCTGGCGCAATCATCGCGGACATAACCCAGCGCGATGGGCACGTTCAGCGTCGGGGAAAACACGCCCGAGGTGACACACCCGACCTCGCCGCCCCCCGGCAGACATATTCCCGCGCCCGCGCGGGCCGGCGCGCGGCCTTCCAGCCTGATGCCCACCAGCCTTTGCGCCGGACCCACCGCCAGCGCCTCGTTCACCGCCTTGGCGCCCAGGAAATGCCCCCCGGCCAGGCGTTTCCTGGACAGCGCGAAACCCAGCCCGGCGGCGACGGGATTGGTGGTATCGTCGATATCGTTGCCATAGAGGCAGAGGCCCGCTTCCAGCCGCAATGAATCACGCGCCCCCAGCCCCGCCGGAACAGCCCCCCGGGCCAACAGCGCCTCGGCCAGCGCGGTTCCAT
>NZ_JBFWIX010000007.1:0-143444 GCF_050253495.1 Acidocella sp. | reverse complement strand
CTTCGAACCCGCACCCTCTGGGTGATCCATCAAACGCGCCCCTCACGGCCATCAACACCATGATTTATATCGGAAATATTGAGATCCTGACAGCAAAATCAGCGATTTACTTGGGGAATGTGGGATGAAACCGATCCTTTCGCCCCCAAGACAGCTTTGCCGCGCCGGGATGCGTTTCAGTTTGTCCGTTACCGCCATGGCATGGGCGAGGGGCCGGGTGCCATCGAGAATTTCCGCCCCGTGCCGCAAAGCCTGCCCGTGGTGGGGCATGAGGAGCCGGGCGTGGTTCGCACCGCGCTCTGCGTGGAAGCCCGCGATGGCAAGATCCATATTTTCTACCCGCCGCTTTACGATGCGGAAGATTGGCTTGAACTGACCGCCGCCATTGAGGCCACCGCCGCGGAATTCAATCGCAAAGTGGTGTTGGAAGGCTATTTGCCACCCGAGGATGAGCGGGTTGTGAATTTCTCCGTCACACCCGACCCGGGTGTGATCGAGTGCAATATTCCAGCCTCCACCAACTGGGCACAGCTCGTGGAGCGTAGCGGCCAACTTTATGAGGCCGCGCGCGAGGTTGGGTTGGCCGCCGAAAAATTCATGATGGATGGCCGCCATGTCGGCACGGGCGGTGGCAATCATGTGGTGATGGGAGCCAGCGCCGCCACGGATTCACCGTTTTTGCGCAGGCCGGATCTGCTGAAATCGATGCTCGGTTTTTGGCATAATCATCCGAGCCTGTCTTTCCTGTTCTCCGGCCTGTTCATCGGCCCCTCCTCGCAGCATCCGCGTATCGACGAGGCGCGGGAGGATTCCATCAACGAACTGGAGATCGCCTTCCGCCAGGTGAGCCGCCGGACGCAAACCCCGCCCTGGCTGGTCGACAGGCTGTTTCGCAATATTCTTTGCGACATGACCGGTAATGGCCACCGCACGGAATTCTGCATCGATAAGATGTATTCGCCGGATAGTGCATCCGGGCGGCGCGGGTTGGTGGAATTCCGGGCCTTTGAAATGCCACCGCATCAGGAAATGTCTTCTGCCCAAGTGCTGCTGATGCGTTCGGCCGTCGCCGCCTTCTGGGAACGGCCTTACGAACGCCGCCTGATTCGCTGGGGAACCCGCCTGCATGATGAATTTCTGCTGCCGCATTATTGCGAGGAGGATTTCAAGGACTCGCTGGAGGAACTTGCCGCTTACGGTTTTCCGCTGGATGCGGCGTGGTTCGCCCCGCATCTTGAATTCCGGTTTCCCAAGCTGGGCGATGTCGCGGTGCGCGACATGCGGCTGGAACTCCGCCACGCGCTGGAACCCTGGCATGTTCTGGGCGAGGAACAGAATTCCGGCGGTACCGCCCGTTATGTGGATAGTTCGGCCGAGCGGCTGCAAGTGAAGGTGAGTGGCTGGGTGGATGAGCGTTATGTTCTGGCCTGTAACGGTGCCGCCATGCCGGTGCAGCGGACCCAGACCCAGGGTGAATATGTTGCCGGGGTGCGCTTCAAGGCCTGGCAGCCATATTCCGCCCTGCACCCCACCATCGGCGCGCAAACCCCCCTGGTTTTCGACGTATACGATACCTGGACGGGCCGTTCCATTGGCGGCATGACCCATCATGTCGCGCATCCCGGCGGTCGGGCCTATGAGGATTTCCCCGTGAATTCAAACGCCGCCGAGGCACGCCGGCGCTCCCGCTTCTGGCCTTTCGGCCATACACCGGGGCCAAGCCCGCAGCCACTTCCGGTGGAGGGGCCAGAATATCCGCGCTGTCTGGATTTGCGCCGTTATGCTTAAATCAGTCCTCTACCGCCTGCGCCAGTTCCTTGCCGCCGACGTGACGGCGGCGTTGGACCGGTTGCAGGCCGAGCTTCAGGCCACGCGCGCTGAAAACACGGCCTTGCGCCGGGAACTCGCCGCCCGTGAGGAAAAGGAAAACGCCTTGGCTAAACAGATGGAAGCGGCCTTGCTCACCATCGCCCTCAATCACAGGGAGGCCGCCCAATCATCTTGACCCCTGGCCTGCGCGCCTTTCGCCAAGCGGTGACAATTTCTGCGGGTTTAGGCTGTTACGGCTAGGATACGCTTCAAGGCCTCATCCTTCCCGAGCGCAATCAGCGTGCTGTCAATTCCCGGGCTCATCGTGCTGCCGGTCAGCGCGGCGCGCAGCGGCTGGGCGACTTGGCCGAGCTTACGCCCTTCGGCCTCGGCAAAGGCACGTAGAGTGCTATCGATTGCCTCGGCGGTGAAGCTTGTGCCTTCCAACAAGCTTGCGAGACGTGCCAGCATTTCCTTGTTTTCCAGCGTCAACAAGGCCGTTGCCTTCGGCTCGAAGGGCAGGGGCACATTCCGGCTCAGGAACGCGGCGGAGTTCGCGAGTTCTTCCAGCGTTTTCGCGCGTTCCTTCAATCCGGGCATCAGGGTCAGGATGCGCTGCATCGCCGCGGTGTCCACGGTGATGCCGGTTTTGGCCAAGCGTTCCACCACATCGTCGCGCAACCGGGTATCGTCGGCCTGGCGCAGCCACATGCCGTTGAGATGTGTCAATTTGGTATAATCCATGCGGCTCGCCGCGCGGCCAACACCTTCAAGGGTGAAAAGCCGGATCTGCTCTTCACGGCTCAGGAATTCCGCATCGCCATGGCCCCAGCCCAGGCGCAGCAGGTAATTGCACAGGGCTTCGGGCAGAAATCCCTGTTCGCGGAATTCCAGAATGCTCACCGCGCCATGGCGTTTGGAGAGCTTGGCCCCGTCCGCGCCATGGATCAACGGGATATGCGCGAATTCAGGCCGCTCCCACCCCAAGGCATCATAAATTTGAATCTGACGGAAAGTGTTGGTGAGGTGGTCGTCGCCACGTATGACATGGGTAATGCCCATGTCGTGGTCGTCCACCACAACGGCGTGCAGATAGGTGGGTGTACCATCCGAGCGCAGGATGATCATGTCATCCATTTCCGCGTTTTTAACCTTCACTTCGCCCTGCACCAGGTCGTTCAGCACGACCTCGCCCTCACGAGGGGCTTTGAGGCGGATCGCGGGTTTGACCCCCGCGGGCGCTTGGGAGGGGGCACGGTCGCGCCAAGTGCCATCGTAACGGGGCGGGCGTTTCTCGGCCATCGCCCGCTCGCGCATGGCCTGCAACTCTTCAGAAGAACAATAGCAGCGATAGGCCTTACCCTGCTCCAGCAATTGCATGGCCACTTCCACATGCCGTGCCTCGCGGCTGGTCTGGTATATGGGCGGCTCGTCGGCCCGCAGGCCTAACCAGTCCAGCCCGTCCAGGATCACCTGCACGGCCTCCTGAGTGGAGCGCGCGCGATCCGTATCTTCGATGCGCAACACGAACTCACCGCCATGATGCCGGGCAAAGAGATAATTGAAGAGCGCGGTCCGGGCACCGCCAATATGCAGCAGGCCGGTGGGGGAAGGGGCGAAGCGGGTGCGGATTTTCATGGCCCGCCTGTTACTCTTTTGCGCCGAATTGTGCCAGCGCGCGGAAAAGGTTAACGTCTTTTAACAACCGGAGGTAGTGTTGCCGTCAGGCTGGTTCGCGCGTTGGGTGGAGGCTGAACAAGGGCGCTTCTTCCTGCTGCTGCCCATCGCCATGGGGGCGGCGATCCTGATCTATTTTGCGCTGCCGGCGGAGCCGCCGGCCTGGTTGGGTATTTTGCTCATCGCTGTTTCCGGTTTGGCCCTGGCGGTGGGCTGGCGGCATTCATACTGGCGGTTTTTGGCTTGTCTTGCCTTGGCGGCCTCGCTTGGCTTCGCGCGGGCGGAATGGCGCACGGCCTCCATGCCGCCCTTGGTGGCCGTGCCGCATGGCGTCTCCAGCCTTTCAGGCTTTGTGGCGCGGGTTGAGCCGCTGCCAAGTGGGGCGCGCGTGCTGCTGCGCGCTCCGCGCATCGCGTATGGCCCAACCTTGCGCCGCTTCGTGCGGATCAAGCTGAAGCGGGGAGACGCATTGCCAGAAGCCGGGGCGTTGGTGAAATGCTACGCCCTGCTTTTCGCGCCGGACCGCCCAGCCTATCCCGGTGGTTGGGATCAAGGACGTGATTATTATTTCGCCAACATCGCCGCTGTCGGTGCCGCGCTAACACCGCTGAGGCTCATCCGTCCGGCGCCGCATAATCGTCTGGGGGATGCGCTGCAGGCCCTGAGGGGCAAGATCTCCCATGCTTTGTTACAAGCCTTGCCGATTTCCACCGGATCGATCGCCGTCACATTGCTCACCGGGGATGAACAGATCATTCCACCGGATGAGCGGCAAAATTTTATCCTCTCCGGCCTTGCCCATATTCTCGCCGTGGCGGGGTTGCATGTGGGCATCGTGATGGGGCTGGTGTTTTTCAGCGCGCGTTTTCTGCTCTCGCGCAGCACCTGGGTGGCTTTGCACTGGCCAGGCAAGCCCATTGCCGCGGTGCTGGCCCTGGCTGGTGGCGCTGGCTATGCGCTGCTCACCGGCGCGCATTTGCCGATTTTGCGCAGTTTGGCCATGGCCAGTCTGGTGACGCTGGGGGTTCTGATCGGGCGAAAGGCTATTTCCATGCGCGGGCTGGCCATTGCCGCGATGGTGCTGATGCTCGCCACGCCATCGGCCATTCTCTCCGCCAGCTTCCAGATGAGTTTTTCCGCCGTGGCCGCGCTCATCGCGGGGTATGCGGCCGTGCATCCAGTCTGGTCGCGCTTTCATGCCTCTCGCGGTGCCGGCGGAGCGGTGCTGATGCATGTGGCGGAACTGGCCTTCACCAGCTTGTTGGCGGGCGGAGCGTCCATGCCGTTTTCAGCCTATCAGTTCCAGCAGATCGAACCATATTGGATTCCAGCCAATCTCATCGCCGTGCCACTCACCGCCTTCTGGATTATGCCTTGGGGATTGGCGGGGCTCGCCTTGTTGCCCGTGCATTTGTCTTGGCTGGCCTTCCGGCCCATGGGTTGGGGGATTGGCGTGATTGTATGGGTGACACGGCACATCGCCACTTGGCCGAAGGCGCTGATGCCCATCGCGCCGATGTCCGGCCTATCCATCTTGCTGATCGCCATTGGTTTGGCGTGGTTGTGCATCTGGCGCTCACGCGTCAGGCTGGCGGGTATTGCGTTGATGGCGGCCGGGTTTGGAGCGGCAGCTCTGAACCGGCCGCCCGATATACTGATTTCGGCGGATGCCAAGCTGATCGCCATGCGTGATGGGAGCAAAATCTTCCTGGCCGAACAACCAAAAGCAAGCAAGTTCATCCTGGAGCAATGGCGGAGCGTGTGGGCGGGACATCAGCTTATTCCGGCGCAATGCAGCGCCGATACCTGCCGTTTAGGCATGATTCTCTATGCGGATAGTCCGGTGAAGACTTGTCAGGGGGCGGCCGTGCTGGTGTCTCCCATCGATCAGCCCGGCTGCGCGGGGACGGTTGTGCTGGACCCGGCGGCAACGGCCAAGGATGGCGCAATCTCGGCCTGGATCAGCCATTCAGGCGTCATCTTGAGGAGCGACCGCCAGCAACAAGGCAAACGCCCCTGGGTTGAACCGTACACACAACCATAGATTGTTAAATTCGTAATTTTTGGTTAATCTTTTCCCATGAGCCTCGCGCTTCCCAGCCTTGAGATCGCACCGCCTAAGCCGCTGGTCGAACAGCTTCTGGTGCTGCGCCGTCATTGGTGGTTGGTTTTGGGCTGCACCATCGCCGTACCGCTGTTCGCCGCGATGGTTCTACTGGCGTTGCCCGTCAACTACAGGGCAACGGGGGTCGTGCTATATGACCCGGCCAGCACACGTTTACCCGGCACCGCCGCGCCAGGCGGGGCGGAAAACATCCTCGATCAGGATACGGTCATTGCCAGCCAAGGCGCCATCATCGCGTCTTTGCCCGCCGCCGGAGAAATCGTCGGTCAATTGAACCTTCTGCAGGCTCCCGCCTTCAACAAGCTCGCGCGGGGGCGGGTGTTTCCTTTCTCCCTGCTGGGGGCGCGGGCCAAGCCTTCCGCCACCGCCTTGGCCGAGGAAGTCCAGCGCCGTCTCTCCATTTCTGTCGCGCCAGGGTCTCGTGTCATTTCGGTTTCCTTTGTGGCGCCTTCGCCGCGACTGGCCGCCGATGCCGCGAATCTGGCGATGCGGCTTTATCTGGATCATGAGCGCGATGTTTCCTTTAAATCTCTAACGGACGCGCAGGATTGGCTGGAGGCGCATTCGGCCATCGTCCAGAAACAACTCGACGACACGGAAATCGCCCTGGCCAAGGCGCGGGCTCAGGCGGGGGTGGTTCAGGGCGCGCAGGGGACGCTGACAACGGAAACCGCGAGCCGTCTGGCCGCCTCGCTGGTGGAGGCGCGGGCTTCCTTGGCAATGGCGCGGGCAAGGCTGGATGCGGCCACCCAGGCCGGAGGCGATGCCGCGGCCGCCAATGCCGCCATTGCCCCCAATTTATTGCCGTTGCGCAAGCAGCAGGCGGACCTGGCCGCACAGGAGAAATCCCTGGCGAGCGAGTACGGCAAGGATTATCCGCCCTTGGTCACGGCTCGCGCCCAGCTTGCGGCCGTCACCTCACAGATCGATGCGGAAGCGGCGCGTGAAATGGAGGCAGCCCGGGCTGAGGTCGCGGCGGATCAGGCGCAGGTGGCGACCTTGCAATCCGCACTGGACCAGGCGCGCGCGCAAAGCCAGACGGAGGATGAAGAGGCCGCGCCAGTCCGCGCCCTGGCGGAGCGGGCGGCCGCTGGGCGTGACATGCTGCGCGCGATCACCCTGCAGGCTGGGCAATTGGCGCAGGATGCCTCCCTGATCAGGCCAGATGCACGGATTCTTTCCGCCGCGGCTCCCCCGGCGCATCCGGTTTCGCGTCATGTACCGTTGGTTCTGTGCGCTTCGCTGGTTCTGGGGCTGTGCCTGGGGGTGCTGCTGGCGGGGTTAAGGGAAGCGCTGGATACCTCTGTGCGCTCCGGCGAGGCCTTGCGCGGTGAGTTTGGGTTGATCTGTCACGCGCTATTGCCGGAAACGGTCAACCCCGCCGAGGCGGCACTGGTTGCTCCGTTCTCCCTCTATGCCGAACAATTGCGCGCGTTGCGGACGGGGCTGGGGTTGGGGGAGGGGGGCTGCAAAATTCTCGCGGTGACCGCCGCCCGTCCGGAAGAAGGCAAGACAACCCTGTGCATCGCCCTGGCCCGGGCCCTGGCCGTGGCGGGGATGAATATATTGGCCATTGATGGCGATATCCGCCAACCCAGCTTCAACAAGATATTCAACAAGGCTGGTGCGCCAGGGCTTGCGGATCATTTGTCCGGGCAGGCGCTGTTGGAAACCTGCCTGACACGCGACAGCCTAACCACCCTTGAGATTCTGCCCGCGGGAACACGCAACCGCGATACGCTGAACCTGCTTTTGTCCCCGGCATTGCCGGCCTTGCTTGCCTCGCTGCGAGGGCGTTACGACCTGATTCTGCTTGATGCGCCGCCCGCTTTCGCGTTGGCGGAAGGGCGGGTGCTCGCACGCCTGGCCGATGCCGCCTTGCTCTGCATCCGGTGGGGGCACACACCGCGTCATGTGGTGCGTGGCGCCATGACCTTGTTGCACGAAGCCGGAGCGGTCATCGCCGGAGCTGTGCTCACGCGTGTCGACCCCAAGGTGCATGGCCGTTCTGGCCATGCGGACGCTGAGTTTTACGCGCCGCGATATGGCCGATATTTCTCGAAATGAGGAAGATGGCTTGGCTGGAAATGGACGCAAGCCGGCAATAAAGCCGCTCACCTCGTCATCCGGTCGAGTGCCGGCAGATGTTTGAAGCCATAGCGCTTGATGGCGATCGGTCCCCATAGCCCGGCGGCCATTAACGCCGGGGCAAAAAACAGAAAATGGGCTCCATCCCAGGGCATCAGGCGCAGCATCATGCCCTTGGCGAGGCCGATACAGATTGTGTTGCCAAGATAGATCATGAAGCTGTAGCGGCCGAGCGCCCGCAACGATCCGTATATTCCATGGCGCTCCAGCCATCGCGCCAAACCGTGCAAGGCGGGCATGGATAAAGCGCCCAACGGCAGCAGCAAGATTTTTTGCTCATCGCCCCGGCCCCAGAGTGCCACGCCGGTCAAACCGGCTAGGAATAGGGCAAGGGCGAAAGGCCAAAACCGGTCCATCCTTGCGTCCCATTCGCGGCTGGCAAACCCCGCCATGGCGCCCAGCAGGAAGAATGGCGCATATGTGAACACGCGATCAGCATAGAGATAAGCTGGGACTGGCACCCAGAAAAGGCAAAGCGAGGCGACCAGGAGCCAGGGCAAGCGTCTGGCTTGCCCGTCCAAAAACCAGAGCGTGGCCATGGTGAGTATGAACAGCACGAACAAATACCAGATCGAGAGGGCGGGGCTTGCCGCGCTATGCCAGAACAGACCGGTTAGTCCGGCCCAGACATCCGGTGGCACGTTATCGACGAATAGAAAATGCGCGGCCGTCAATTTGCCAGCCAGCACCAGCAGGCCGAGCCCGAAAAAAGGCAACAGCAATCTCAGCGCCCGTTCTTGCATCGCACGGCGCCAGGAGGCGCGGCCCCGGTTCAAAAACCCGGAATAGACCGCCACCAATCCGCTCAGATACAGAAAGAAAGGCATATGAAACGCATAGACCGCGCGGCGCAGCGGTTCGTACCAATGAAGATTTTGCGGATCCTGCCGCGCCACGAGGTGCCCGAACACGACAAACAGAATGGCGAGCCCCTTGGCTATGTCGATGTCATTGCGGCGCTGCGGCACAATTCTCAACCTTCAGTTGAGAATTCATTAACATTTTTCCACCGAAAATGATATGCGGTGGCGTGTTTCGCCGCTATTCCTTCGTTATTCTTCTGACCATGATCGTGCCGCCTTGCGCGCGGGCGCAATTATTGGACGATCTGTTGCCAAGCGAGGTTCCCGGCTATGCGCAAGCCCCAACCTCTTGGCGGATGGAGCGGCGCGTGGCGGCCCAGGATGCCACGGGGCTAGAATATGATGGGCTGGCATTCGCCCCAGCCCTGTCTTTGTCGGGTGGGTATGACAGTGCTCCGAATGGAAGTGCCGGGTCCTCCCTGCTTGACGTCGCGCCGCGCATTCTGGTCACGGACGCCGCCGCCGGGTTCGGTCTTTATGCCGGTCTGGATCAGACAGCTTATCAATGGAACAGCGCGCAGAACCAATTCAACGCCGCAGTGGCGGGGGGTGAGCAATTGCGCTTGCCGCGTGAGACCGTGACGGTGTCAGCCGCCTATCTGCGTGCCGAGGAAACGGATTTTTCACTCGGCGCGGTCGGGTTTTCCAAACCCGAACCGTTCACGCTGAAAGATGTCCGGGTCAGCAATGACATTGCCCTGGGGCAGCTCAGCATCACACCGCGCTTTTCCGCCAGTTTTTATAATTTTCAGGATTTACCCTGGCAGGATAGAACAGATCTGCGCGCTGGCTTGACCTTGCATTACGATAACGGCGCCCCTCTTTCCTATGTCGCGGCGTTGCGCGTGGGGCGTGGCAGTGGGCAAATTCTGTTTCAGGATGCCTGCAATTACGCCATTCTCGCCGGTTTGCAGGACAAGGCCGACGGACTCTGGACGCTCGCCATCCTTGCCGGTGGCGCTTGGCGAGTCCCACGCCAAGGGCCCGGGCTCAGCGCGCCGGTCATGGAGGCGCGCTTGGATTGGGCGCCTTCCCGGTTGGAGATGCTGCATCTCAACCTTGCTCGCGAGATCGACGACCCTGACAGGCTCGGCGCCATGCCTTACACATTGACCCAGGCGAAACTGACTCTGCTTCACGGTGGGGTGAGGGGGCTGAGCGCCGTGGCCAAGGCTGAAATCTCCAATGCCGATTACATTTATTCCCCCCTGAACGAGACGCTGATGAGCGGCATCGCCGAGTTGAAATGGCGTATGAGCCCCTTCCTGGCCCTGGAGGGGCGTTATCGGTTCAATGACCGGCAATCCAACCAACTCGGCGCCGCGAATGAGCATGTGATCACGCTGGGACTGGACTGGACGCCATGAAGCTGTTCGGCCTCTCATTCGAGACAGCCTCCCTGGAAGATACGCGAGACCGTCTGCTCACCCGTTCGCGGGATGCGCCCTTTGCCTATGTGGTGACACCCAATGCCGACCATCTGGACCGGTTAGCCCGTGACCCGGCGCTGCGGCCGGTATACGATGCGGCGTTGCTGCGGTTGTTCGATTCACGCTGCCTTGCCAACATGCTCAGACTGCTGGGGCGTGAGGCCCCCACCGTGGTGACGGGCGCGGACCTCACGGTGGCGCTCTTGTCATGCCTTGACGGTGAGCGTGTCGCCATCATCGGGTTGGGCGAGACGGAGATGGCGGCGCTGGGTCGGAATTATCCCGGCATTGACTTCATCCATCACGAACCGCCGATGGGGATGCTGTGCAATGAGAAGGCTTTTGCCGCTGCCCTGCGGTTTGTAAGGCAGAGCGGTGCCGCCTTTACATTCTTCGCCATTGGGTCTCCGGCGCAGGAGCGCCTTGCCCACGCGGTAGGAAGCGAGGCCAGGGGCATTGGCCTTTGTATTGGCGCGGCGCTGACATTCGCCGCCGGCACCCGGCGCCGCGCCCCGCCATGGATGCGCCGGGCCGGGCTGGAATGGTCGTACCGCCTGCTGCATGAGCCCAGACGCCTGGCCGGGCGTTATCTATGGCGCGGTCCGCGTATATTTGCGCTCCTGCTGATGCAAGCCGCTGGCATTCGCACGGAATCCGGCCAATAATATTCGTAAACCTCTATATATCCAGTTTGGAGAACCGGATTTGGATTTTGTGGCTCCTGAGCGCCGCCGTGGCGGCGATGAGTCTCTCTGGGCGGTTGTGGCTGTGATCGACCGGGTGATCCGCATCGCCGAGGTCTTTCCCAGCCGGGCCCTGGCGTTGAAGGATCAGGCGTGGCGCGAAGCTCAGGTCCGCGCTTATGCGGCGTTTCTTGAAAGAACCGACCAACCAGCCCCACGTTATATGATTAGGCCGATCCGCCGCACGGATCTGCCCCGCCGGTGGAAACCGCTACCGGCATTGGGATTTTTACATGGGAATTGGTGATGTCGGAAAAACGGATCGAACATGACGCGCTGGGCGATGTCCAGGTGCCGGCCAGCCGCCTTTGGGGCGCGCAGACACAAAGAAGCCTGGAGAATTTCAGGATCGGCCGGGCGCGCTATGTCTGGGGGCGTGGCGTGGTGCGTGGGCTCGGTATTCTCAAAAAAGCCTGCGCCCAGGCCAATGCGGTGCTGGGGCAATTGCCGGATGACACAACAAGGCTGATCGTGGCGGCCGCGCAAGAGGTGATCGACGGCAAATGGGACGATGAGTTCCCCCTCGTCGTGTTCCAGACCGGTTCGGGAACACAGAGCAACATGAATGCCAACGAGGTCATTTCCAACCGCGCCATCCAGATGGCTGGCGGCACGGTGGGCAGTAAAACCCCCGTCCATCCAAATGACGATGTGAATCATAGCCAGTCTTCCAACGATACCTTTCCCACGGTGATGCATATCGCGGCGGTGGAAGCGGTTGTCTCGCGGCTGCTGCCCGTGGTCATGCAACTGGCCGACCTGCTCCGGGCGAAAAGCCTCGCTTATGAAGACGTGGTGATGACCGGGCGCACCCATTTGCAGGATGCGACACCGGTAACGTTGGGGCAGGTGATTTCCGGCTGGCAGGCCCAGCTTGAACAGGCCTTGGCGCAGCTCAAAGCCTCGCTCGATGGGTTGTATGAACTGGCGATCGGCGGCACGGCGGTTGGCACGGGGTTGAACGCGCATCCGAATTTTGGTGCCACGGTGGCCGCCTTCGTGGCGGAGGAGACGGGGTATCCCTTTGTCACCGCGCCGAACAAATTCGCGGCCTTGTCCGCGCATGACGCGTTGGTGGCTTCATCGGGAGCGTTGCGCGTGCTGGCGGGGGCCGCCATGAAGATCGCCAATGACGTGCGCTGGTACGCTTCCGGCCCGCGCACGGGCATCGGTGAGCTCTTGATCCCGGAGAATGAGCCAGGGTCTTCGATCATGCCGGGAAAGATCAACCCGACCCAATGCGAGGCGCTGACCATGGTGGCCGTTCAGGTTTTCGGTAACGACCATGCGGTGGCCTTCGGCGGCTCTCAAGGCAATTTTCAGCTCAATGTCTTCAAGCCGGTGATGCTCAGCAACTATCTGGATTCCGTCCATATATTGGCGGATGCGCTGGATAGTTTCCGGGTTCATTGCGCTGAGGGCATCGCACCCGCCCTGGGCCGGATCGAGGAAAATCTGGCCAATAACCTGATGCTCGTCACCGCGCTCAACCCGCATATCGGCTATTCGAAGGCCGCTGAAATCGCGCTGAAGGCGCATCGCGAAGGTCTGACATTACGAGAGGCCGCCTTGGCCAGCGGCACGCTGACGGCCGCGCAGTTCGATGAATGGGTTGACCCCAAGGCAATGACGGCGCCGCTGGCCGTGTAGCAGGCCCGCTTTGCGAGTTGAGGCTAGTGTATGCTAGGATAACAAGGAGCTTGGTTGCGCGCGTTGGCGTGACAACCGGACGCTTGAAGGCGTCTTTCATGGGCTGAACTGGATTGCTTGAGGATATTTGCTGATGGATGGCGGTGCCGATTCACGCCGGATCACGATTTATAAGCCAGAGGATTTCGCGCCGATGCGCGCGGCCGGGCGTTTGGCGGCCGAGACGCTGGACATGATCACCGAACATGTCGTTCCGGGCGTAACCACTGACCGGCTCAATGAGTTGTGCCATGATTTCATTACCGCCCACGGCGCCATTTCGGCGCCGCTGAATTACCGGGGGTTCCCTAAATCCATCTGCACCTCGATCAATCATGTCGTGTGCCACGGCATCCCCGGTGAGCGGAAGCTCCTGGACGGCGATATTCTGAACATCGACGTTACCGTGATCCTGGATGGCTGGTATGGTGATTCCAGCCGCATGTATGTGGCTGGAACCGCCAACACCCGCGCGCGGCGGCTGATGGAAGTCACTTACGAATCAATGATGCGCGGCATCGCGGCGGTGAGGCCCGGCGTCACTTTTGGCGATATAGGCTATGTGATTCAGCAATATGTGGAATCGCAGCGTTTCGCCGTGGTGCGGGATTTCTGCGGCCATGGCATTGGCCAGCGCTTTCATGAGCCGCCCAACGTGCTGCATTTTGGGCGGCGCGGGGAAGGGGCGGTGCTGAGGCCCGGCATGTTCTTCACGATCGAGCCGATGGTGAATGCGGGCAGGCCGGACGTGAAGATCCTCGACGATGGGTGGACGGCGGTAACCCGCGATCGCTCTCTTTCCGCGCAGTTCGAACATATGATCGGCGTGACCGAGACCGGCGTGGAAATTTTCACACTCTCTCCGAAGGGCTATACCCAGCCGCCCTATGAATAACGGGTGATGAATAACGGGTGACAAATCGCCGCTCTTTCAGCGGGGGCTTTGCAAAGCCCCCGCTTTTTTTATCTTCCGTCAGGCACCAGGGTCGATCCAGCCCACATGCCCGTCTGTCCGCCGGTAGACTACATTCAGACCGCCGGTTTTCACGTTGCGAAACATCATGAGTGGCTGAAACGCCAGATCCATTTTCATCACCGCGTCGCGCACGCTCAATGTCTCGATCGCCGTGGTGTTTTCGGCGATGATGGTGGCATGCAGCTCGTCCGCCAGCACGACATGGCCATTGGCATGGCCGTTCGTTACGGTGGTTTCTTCATCCTCGTCATCGGTTTCCGGGGCAAGCACGTAGGCCCGGGCCATTTCAGGCTTGATTTTTTCTAGATCGCGCTGGTGCGCGGACACGCGGCGGCGGTAACGGCGCAAACGCTTGGCGATGTGCTCGGCCGCGTCCTCAAAGGCCGCGCGGGCATCCGCGGCTTCGCCTTCACCGCGCACGGTGATGCCGCGCCCGGCATGCAGATTGATGTCGCATGTAAAGAAACTGCGGGCGCGGCTGAAGGTAACCTTCGCTTCCAGCGCCTGATCGAAATATTTCGCCGTGATGGTGCCGAGTTGTTTGTCCACATGGACGCGCAGAGCGTCGGATAGATCGACTTGTTTGCCTGAGACCGTCAGTTGCATGGCCTTCTCCCGAACAAACCGGTTCACTTTACTCAGTAGGTAAGGCCACTCTTTTGCCTTGCCTCATGCGGGCATTTTCTCCCGCTTTCGCTGCGCCGAACCGGGAATGCGCAGCGCTTCCCTGTATTTGGCCACGGTCCGCCGTGCTATGTCTATGCCTTCTTTCTGTAATATTGCGGCAACGGCGTCGTCGGACAAAATATTTTTTGGATTTTCCGCTGAGATGATCTGCGAAACGCGATAGCGAACCGTCTCGGCCGAGTGCATCTCGCCATTTGCCCCGGCCAAGGCGGTGGTAAAGAAGAATTTCAGTTCGAAAATCCCGCGCGGCGTAGCGATGGACTTGTTCGAAGTCACCCGACTCACGGTACTTTCGTGCAAATCCACCTCGGTGGCGATGTCCCGCAACGTCAACGGCCGCAAATGCGAGATACCGTGGCGAAAAAAACCATCCTGCCGGCGAACAATCTCGGCCGAGACACGCAATATCGTCTGGGCTCGCGATTCCAGCGCCTTCACCAACCATGCCGCGCCTTGCATCTGCTCCGACAGAAAGCTCTTGGTCTCCTTGTTTGCGGACGCCAGCATGCGGGCATGAAACCCCCGGCGAATGAGCAGACGGGGCATGGTTTCAGGATTGATTTCAAGCAGCCAATCGGGCGTGCCATCCTCTTGCAAGGGGGCGGGGCGCATCAGCACATCTGGAATCAAGGGCCGCAACGGCTCTGAATCGAAGCGGGCCCCCGGCTTTGGGTCCAACCGTTTCAGCTCGGCCACCATGTCGGCCAAATCCGAAGCATCCACACCGCATAAATCTTGCAGGGCGCGCATTTCGCGACGGGCCAGCATTTCCAGATTGTCGAGCAGCGTCTGCATCGCGGGGTCCAGCCTGTTGAGCTCGGCGAGTTGAACCGCCAAACATTCAGCCAGGCTGGTGGCGAATACCCCGACGGGATCGAAGCGCATCATCGTGGCGCGCACCGTCTCCAGCCGGGACGGTTCGACCCCCAATGAGCTAGCCAACATCTCGGTCGTATCGCCCAGCCGCCCTGACGGGTCCAATACCGCGATCATGGCGGTCGCGATCAGCAGATCTTCCCGTTTAGGAAAAGCCAGACGTGCCTGCTGCTCCAGATGTTCGCGCAGCGATGGACGTTCCGCGCCCAGGGCTTCCAGCGGGTTCCAATCCTCATCGCCATTCCCGGAAAGGCCGGAGGCTCCATATCCGTCCGCGCCAGTCCCCACATCGTAGACATTGCTGGTATCGAGATCGAGAGGGGTTGTCGTGGCATCCGGCAACATGCCGGCGGCGGCCAGGCTGGCGGGGTCTTCCGGTGAAGCGGGTGCGTCCTGTGCCCGCGTCTCCATCGCGGTTACGGTTTCACCTCCATCGTCCCGCTCAAGTAGCGGATTTTTCAACAATTCTTCCTCGATGAACGCGCTGGCTTCGATGTTGGAAAATTGTAAAAGCTGGATGGCTTGGCGCAGTTGCGGGGTCATCACCAGTGACTGGGACTGCCGCAAATCCAGGCGTGGTGCGTAGGACGGAGCAAAAGCCATGCCAAGATGCTAGCGCGCTTTTCCAAAACCTCCAAGAGGTTTTGGCGCGGAAAATGCATGGCATTTTACCGATGGAAACGATCAGAGGCTGAATTTTTCTCCCAGATACACCCGGCGCACATCCTCATGCGCCACAACCTCTCCGGGATTGCCTTCCATCAGCACCTGACCGTCGTAAAGAATATAAGCCCGGTCGATGATTTCCAGCGTTTCGCGGACATTATGGTCCGTGATCAGAACACCCAGCCCACGATGTTTGAGATGCGCCACCAGATCTCGAATTTCCCCCACCGCGATCGGGTCGATGCCGGCCAGGGGCTCATCCAGAAGAATATAGTTGGGCCCGGTCGCCAAGGCGCGGGCGATTTCCACACGCCGGCGCTCACCGCCGGACAGGGCCAGGGCAGGGGTGCGGCGCAGATGCGAGATGCCGAATTCGGCCAGTAATTCGGCCAGCATTTCCTCACGCTTGTCGCGCTCGGGCTCCACCATATCGAGTGCGGCCATGATGTTCTGCTCGACATTGAGCCCTCGGAACACGCTGGCTTCCTGCGGTAGATAGCCAATGCCCAGCCGCGCCCGGCGATACATCGGCAGGTTGGAAATCTCCACCCCGTCCAGCGAGATGGTGCCGGAATCGGGGCCGATCAGCCCGACAATCATATAGAAAGTTGTCGTCTTGCCCGCGCCGTTCGGCCCCAGCAGCCCCACCGCTTCCCCTCGGCGGACCGAAAGCGAGACGTTGCGTACAACCGGGCGTTTCTTGAACCGTTTACCAAGCCCATCGGCGACGAGCCCGGTATCGGCACCCGGTGTGGAAACCTGCCCGGCCGGGTCACCTTCCAAAGTCGCGCTCATTGGCTTTTTCCCGAACCAGGTAGAATAACGCCTGAAACCTGCCCACCCGGCCCCGCCAGCAGGGTCGCCACGCCGGTTTTCATGTTTACCAGGGCATCGGAGCCGGCCAATTCGTTCGGCCCATGAATGATATGCACATTTCCGCCAAGACGGGCCTGCCCGGTGGGGGGCAGATAAATGCCTCTGTCGCCGGTGGCGGTATCCGCCGTGGTCTTGATGATGACATGGCCAACCGCTTCAACCTTTTTCAGATTGCCGCCCTGACCCAACGTCTCGCTGTCTTGAGCGGCGGGTTTGCCGCCTTCCGCCTGATCGGCGAAATAGCCGGTGATGACATCCGCCGCGATGGAGCGGCCATCTTTCGCTACGATCAATGCATCGCCGCGCGCCACGGCCTTATGCTCGTTCGCGTAATACTCGATTGAATCCTTGGCGGTAACGATATCCTGCGGCGTGGTGAGCTTCAAATTCTTGCCGGTCAGCACCAGCACCTGCTGACCCACGGAATAAACGGCGTGGTCGCCCCAGGCATTGTCCGTCGCGGTGTAGATATGCACGTTACCGATGGCGTCCAGCTCGGTCAGCTCGGCATTGCCTTCATCCAGGGCGCTGACGCCGGAGGCGTTCTGGCTGGCGGGCTGGCCCTGGCTGCCGGCTTTTTTCTTATAGTGCGCCACCAGTTCATCGGCTGTCACGGTCACGTCGCCGCGCACGGCCTTTGCGTTCCCGGTGGCGGTCACGGTCTGCGCATCCTGGGACCAGGTGATGTCGCGCGCCGCGGAGATTTGGACAGGCACCGGCGCGCTCCCGGGCGCACCGCCTAAGTTAAGGTCTTGTGCGAAGGCCGGGGTGGCGGCACATGCCAGAATAGGCAGAATATAAAAAAATTTCATTGAACCTGGGTAAGCGTCATCGTAGCTGGGCCATGAAAGATGATCTGGCTACCCCGGCCTGTAAGGGTGAAGCCATTCTGGGCATTCAGCGTGCCAAACGGCCCACTCACCTGCACGGGCGCCGTGCCGGCGGCGCTCCCTCCGCGCAAATCGATCGAGGTGCTGTCAGTCGAGACCACGGTGCCGTCATTGCGGTAGAGTGTAACATTACCCTTGAGGTCCAGCGTGTCGCTTTTCTGGTGATAATTCCCGGTCTGGGATTTCAGCATCAGCCAAGCGCCTGATTTCAGGGTAATATCGCCTTGTGGATTGGTCAGGGCGACATTATCGGCGTTCTTCTGCACGGCGCTGCTGGCGGTCAACGTATAAGGTTGACCCTGCTGGTCTCGCCCATGATAGGTGGCACCTTGCATGCGCGAGGTCTGGGAGCCGCCGCCTTGCGAGACATGATAGGTCACGCGGTTCGCATCCGGGCCGGATTGCCATGAAGGTGCTAGGGCCAACGCGATCAGCAACAGCACGGCCGCCGCGGGCAGCGCGCGCTTTAAAAGCATGACCCGTAAGCTGCGCTTGGCCAAATTCCCAGATACATCCTGCCGCCGCCGGCGGATCGCATCGAGAACCGATTGGCGGGGAGCGTGATGAATATGGTTCATGCCAACATATCCTGCATCGCAATTAAGGCGGGAGCAGGGCAAAAGCCGTTCCGAGGCCTCAGCGCGCGCGAATGGCGCGCTGTCAGCCATACAGAATGTCCTTCAGCGTGAAACATTGCCTACCGTATGACCAGCGCCGCCGCGCCGGTCAACACGAGATACGCAACCCTGTGTAACGTGGCTTCAATGTGCGAACAGATCAGGCTCGACATAGCCGAGCAGATCCAGCTTGGCGCGGGTCGGCAGAAACTCATAAGCCGCGAGCGCCAACGCCAGCCGGTTCTCGCGCACCAGCAAGGCACGCAGTTTATTCCAGATCACATGCAGATGCAGCACGTCCGATGCCGCATAGACGAGTTGCTCATGGGTCAGGTCCAGTGCTCCCCAATCGCTGCTCTGCTGCTGCTTGGAAATATCCACCCCCGCCAGATCCCGGCACAACTCCTTTAGCCCGTGCCGGTCCGTGTAGGTGCGCACGAGCTTGGAGGCGATTTTGGTGCAGATCACCGGCGCTGTGAGCACACCCAGCCCGTTATACAGCGCGGCAATATCGAACCGCGCATAATGGAATAATTTCGTGACGTCCGAATTCGCCAGCAAGGCTTTGAGATTTGGGCAATTGCTCCCCCGGCCACCCAGCGCTTCCGGAATGATCTGCACCAGATGCGCGCGCCCGTCCCCGGCGGAGAGCTGTACGAGGCAAAGCCTGTCCCTGCGCGGGTTGAGGCCCATCGTTTCAGTATCCACGGCCACGACCGAGCCCAGATCAAGCCCATCCGGCAGATCGTGCTTATGAAGCTCTATGCTGCTCATGCCGCCGCCTGATTGTCCGAAGATAAAAAAATGGTGCCCAGGAGAGGACTCGAACCTCCACGCCCTTGCGAGCGCTAGCACCTGAAGCTAGTGCGTCTACCAATTCCGCCACCTGGGCTTGACCATTTTTTCCGGCGCTCCGGCTTGGCCGGGTCGCCGTCCCGATGCCGAAGCATCGTGGGAGGGGCGTTTAGCTTCCCCATCATCCGGCGTCAACATGGGTTGAGCGTGTTTTTCCAGCAGCCTAAAAACAAGACGGAACAATTAAGAGGCTTGCATGCTTTCTGAGCGAAAAATTGCCACGGTTTTCGGGGCTTCCGGTTTCCTTGGCCGCTATGTGACGCAACGCCTGGCGGCGCGCGGCTATATTGTCCGCGCCGCCGTGCGCGACACCGAGTCGGCCAAGATCCTTCGTCCGATGGGGGCGGTGGGGCAGGTTGTGCCGCTTTACGCGCCCGTGTGGGAGAAAGCGCTGGCCGCGCGCGCCATCGAGGGCGCTGATTTTGTTATCAACCTGGCGGGTATCCTGAGCGAATCCCGCAAGGGAGATTTCGGCCGCACCCATGCCGAGGGAGCCGGGTGTGTGGCTGGTCTGGCGCGCGCGGCTGAGGCGCGGCTGGTGCATGTCTCGGCGCTTGGCGCCGATGCGGCGAGCGCCTCGGCCTATGCGCGCAGCAAGGCCGAGGGGGAGCGGGCGGTGCGAAGCGCATGCCCCGAAGCCGCCATTCTGCGCCCTTCCATCATGTTCGGGCCGGAAGACCAGTTCTTCAACCGCTTCGCGAAAATGGCGGTGGTCTCGCCGGTGCTGCCCTTGGTGCATGGGGCGACGAAATTCCAGCCGGTCTATGTCGCGGATGTGGCGGATGCCGTTCTGGCGGCGTTGGGGCCGGCGGGTGCGGGCGGTTTGTTCGAACTGGGCGGACCGGAGCAAAAAAGCTTTAAATCCCTCATCGAACAGATGCTTGCCATCATCGAACGTCAACCATGTTTGTGGGACATGCCGGAAGGCTTGGCCAGGCTGGTGGCGGCCATTCCTTTCTCTGGCCTGACCGGGGATCAGATTACGTTGCTGGCCAAGGACAATATCGTCTCTCCCGGCATGCCAGGGCTGGAGGCTTTGGGAGTCGTCCCCACGCGTTTGGATCTTGTGCTGCCGGAATATCTGACGCGCTATCGTGTCTCAGGACGTAGCCATGACGACATTTTCAACGAATAAGCCTCAATTCGGACCTTTATTGACCGGTTTTCGACCCCACAAACCAGGAGCTTAAACGATTTTCCGCAAAAATAGGCATCGAAACGTTACCTAAATCAAAAAAACGCTTGGCGTTCCGCTAAAAAATTCGTTAAGAGACGGACGTGATCCCCGGTGCGCGGCTTCGCTTGGCGAGGCCGCGCCTTCTTTACGAATGAGGCGAAAAATGGCCGAGCACATGTTGAAGTTCGTTTCCCTGCCCCAGCAGACGCCAGCCAAGCGCGCGGCCGATGACCGCCGGGAGGATTTCAACGAGATTTATGATGAGTTCGCGCCTGATGCCGCCGCCAGCCAGGCGAGCCGCTGTTCGCAATGCGGTATTCCCTTTTGCTCGGTGAATTGCCCGCTCTCGAACAATATCCCGGACTGGCTGAAACTCACCGCCGAGGGCCGGCTTGAGGAAGCTTATGAACTTTCCTCCGCAACCAACACATTTCCCGAGATTTGTGGTCGAATTTGCCCGCAAGACCGGCTTTGCGAGGGAAATTGCGTCATTGAAAAAGGCTTTGAATCGGTCACGATCGGCGCTGTCGAGCGCTATGTGACGGATACCGCCTTCTCCAATGGCTGGGTGAAGCCCATCCTTCCCGCCAGCGAGCGTGAGGAAAGCATCGCCATCATCGGCGCGGGTCCCGCGGGTCTGGCGGCGGCGGAAAAGCTCCGTGGTAAAGGCTATCAGGTGACGGTTTACGACCGGCATGACCGTGTCGGCGGGCTGCTCGTTTATGGCATTCCCAGCTTCAAGCTGGAGAAGGAGATCGTGCTCCGCCGCTGGAAATGGCTCGAAGACGGTGGGGTGAAATTTGTCCTGAACGCCGATATTGGCGGCAAACTGCCCTTCGCTGAGTTGCGTGCCCGGCATGACGCGGTGTTGCTTGCCACGGGCGTTTACAAGGCGCGTGACATTGGGGGGCCGGGTGCTGGTCTGCCCGGCATTGTCAAGGCGCTGGATTTCCTGATCACCTCCAACCGCAAGGGGCTGGGGGACGAGGTGCCGGACTATGAATCCGGCCTGCTGAACGCGGCGGGCAAGGATGTGGTCGTTATCGGCGGCGGCGATACGGCGATGGATTGCGTGCGCACCGCCATCCGTCAGGATGCGAAATCCGTCACCTGCCTCTACCGGCGCGATCGCCAAAACATGCCGGGCTCCCTGCGCGAGGTCAAAAACGCCGAGGAGGAGGGGGTTACCTTCACCTGGCTTTCCGCGCCGGAAGCCTTTCTGGGAGAAGACAAGGTGAGCGCGGTGCGCGCGGTGCGCATGCATCTCGGCCTGCCAGATGCCTCCGGGCGTCAATCGGTGGAACCGATCGAAGGCTCTTCCTTTACCCTCAAGGCGGATCTGGTGATCAAGGCGCTGGGCTTTGACCCCGAGGATCTGCCCGGCGCCTTCAACGAACCGGAGCTGAAGCTTACAGGTTGGGGGACATTGAAAGTGAGGCCGGGAAGCTTTGAAACCTCTCTGCCCGGCGTGTTTGCCGCGGGGGATATTGTCCGCGGCGCCTCCCTGGTCGTCTGGGCCATTCGCGACGGGCGCGATGCCGCCGCCGCCATTCACCGTCATTTTCAGGCCGCCCACCGGGCGCAGGCCGCGGAGTAATCGTCATGAACCACGAAACCGCCCCCGAATCCGCAACGGAATTTCTGTCCGCCTGGGACGCGAACACACAAACCCTGCGTCATACCTATGGCCGCGAGCAGGAGCATGACGCATGCGGCGTCGGCCTTGTCGCCGCACTGGACGGCAAAAAACGCCGCGACATCGTGCAGGCGGGCATCGACGCGCTGAAAGCCGTCTGGCATCGCGGCGCCGTGGACGCCGATGGCAAGACTGGCGATGGTGCCGGCATTCATATCGAAATCCCGCAGGATTTCTTTGGCGATGAGGTCAAGCGCGGCGGCGACCGCCTGCGCGAGGGGCCCATCGCGGTGGGCATGGTGTTTCTGCCCAAGACCGATCTTGGCGCGCAGGAACGTTGCCGCCAGATCGTCGAAACCGAGATCCTGAATTTCGGGTATCGCATCTATGGTTGGCGCCAGGTGCCGATCAATGTCGATTGTATCGGGGAAAAGGCGAATGCCACGCGTCCCGAGATCGAGCAGATCATGCTCTGGAACGCGCGCGGTATTTCGGAGGACGAGTTCGAGCGCGAACTCTACATCATCCGCCGTAAGATCGAGAAGGCGGCAATCGAAGCGCAGATCCCCGATCTTTACCTCTGCTCGCTGTCCTGCCGTTCCATCGTCTATAAGGGCATGTTTCTGGCCGAAAGCCTGACGGAATTCTATCCAGACCTGTTGGATGAACGCTTCATCTCACGCTTTGCCATTTATCATCAGCGCTATTCCACCAATACGTTCCCAACCTGGAAGCTGGCGCAGCCGTTCCGCATGCTGGCTCATAATGGTGAGATCAACACCGTCGCGGGCAACATCAACTGGATGCAGAGCCATGAAACCCGCCTGGGCGCCGAGGGGCTTGATGAGTTCCTGGATTACGTGAAACCCGTGGTGCAGGCTCAGGGGTCCGATACGGCGGCCCTGGACAATGTCTTCGAGCTGCTGGTGCGCGCCGGGCGCGATGCGCCGATGGCCAAGACGCTGATGATCCCGCCTTCCTTGGGAGCGGACGCGACGATGCCCCAGGCGCATAAGGACCTGTTCGCCTATTGCAATGCCGTGATGGAACCATGGGATGGTCCGGCCGCCGTGGCCGCCACCGATGGCCGCTTCGTCATTGCCGGGCTGGATCGTAACGGGCTGCGCCCGCTGCGTTACTCGATCACCCGTCATAAGATGCTGGTGATCGGCTCCGAAACCGGCATGGTGAAGTTCGAGGAAGAGGATATTGTCGAGAAAGGCGCGGTTGGCCCGGGCCAGACCATCGCGGTCGATTTGAACGAAGCCAAATTCTACCATGACGGTGAGTTGAAGGACATGCTGGCCGCCCGGCAGGACTTCGCCGCTTGGACCAAGCGCATCACCGTCATCGACCATATCGTGAAAACGGACGCGCCCGAGCCCGTGCGGCTCGACACGGAAGGGCTGCGCCGCCGCCAGCTTGCCGTGGGCTTCTCGCTTGAGGATATGGAGCTGATCCTGCATCCGATGGTGGAGGCGGCTCAAGAGGCTATCGGTTCCATGGGGGACGATACGCCGATTGCCGTGCTGTCTGAGCGCTACCGTGGCCTGCATCATTATTTCCGCCAGAGTTTCAGCCAGGTCACCAACCCGGCCATCGACTCCTTGCGTGAAACCCGCGTGATGTCGCTGAAAACCCGCCTCGGTAATCTAGGCAACGTGCTGGACGAAAACGAGGAGCAGTGCGACCTGCTGCAACTCGAATCCCCGGTGCTCTCCACCGCCGAGTTCGAGGCCATGCGCCGCACCATGGGCGCTTCCGCCTGTGTGGTCGATTGCACCTTCAAGATCGTGAACGGGGAGGGGGGGCTGCGCCGCGCCATTGAGCGTATTCGCCGCGAGGCGGAGGAAGGGGTGCGCGCGGGCTGCACGCATGTCATCCTCACCGACGAGGCGATGAGCCCCGAGCGCGCGCCGATTCCGATGATTCTCGCCACGGGTGCCGTGCATACGCATCTGGTGCGCCAGTCCCTGCGGACCTTCACGAGCCTGAACGTCCGCGTGGCTGAATGCCTTGATGTGCATTATTTCGCCGTGCTGGTTGGCGTGGGAGCCACGACGGTGAATGCCTATCTGGCGCAGGAATGCATCGCCGACCGGCATGCGCGCGGTTTGTTTGGCAATCTGTCCCTGAAGGAATGCGTGGCCCGCTACAAGAAGGCCGTGGATAAGGGGCTGCTGAAGGTGATGTCCAAGCTTGGCATCTCCGTTATCTCTTCCTACCGTGGCGGCTATAATTTCGAGGCCATTGGCCTGTCCCGCGCGCTGGTGGGGGAATTCTTCCCCGGTATGCCGTCGCGCATTTCCGGTATCGGCCTGCCGGGCATCGCGCACAAAGTTCTGGAAGTGCACCAGAAGGCCTGGAACGGCAATGTCATGCCCCTGGATATTGGCGGCCTGTACCGTCTTCGCCGCGCCGGTGAAACACATGCGTTCGACAATAACGCCATCCATCTGCTGCAAACGGCTGTGGGCACTGGCTCGTATCAGTTCTTCAAGAAATATTCGGAGATGGTCCGCAGGCAGAAACCCGTGGCGCTGCGCGACCTGCTGGATTTCCGGATGGACGGTTTGACCCCGATCTCGGTGGACGAGGTGGAGAGCATCACCGCCATCCGCAAGAAATTGCTGGCGCCGGGCATTTCCCTGGGCGCTCTAAGTCCAGAGGCTCATGAGACGATCTCCATCGCCATGAATCGCATTGGCGCGCGCTCCGATTCGGGTGAGGGAGGAGAGGATCCCGCCCGCGCCGAGCCACGCCCCAATGGTGACAACGCCTCTTCGGCGATCAAACAGATCGCCTCCGGCCGCTTTGGCGTCACGGCGGAATATCTGAACGATTGCAAGGAGATCGAGATCAAGGTCGCGCAAGGCGCTAAGCCTGGTGAGGGGGGGCAGTTACCTGGTTTCAAGGTTACGGAACTCATTGCCCGGCTGCGCCATTCCACGCCGGGGGTCACGCTGATCTCTCCGCCGCCGCATCACGACATCTACTCCATCGAGGATCTGGCTCAGCTCATCTACGATCTGAAGCAGATCAACCCGCGCGCCACGGTGTGCGTGAAACTGGTGGCGCGGTCGGGCATCGGCACCATCGCCGCCGGCGTCGCGAAGGCGAAGGCGGATGCCATTCTGGTTTCCGGCCATGTCGGCGGCACCGCCGCCTCGCCGCAAAGCTCGGTGAAATACGCGGGCATGCCATGGGAGATGGGGCTGTCCGAGACGCATCAGGTGCTGATGCTCAACCGGTTGCGTCATCAGGTGGTGCTGCGCACCGATGGCGGCATCAAGACCGGGCGGGACGTGGTGATCGCCGCCATGCTCGGAGCGGAGGAATATGGCATCGGCACCGCCTCGCTGGTTGCCATGGGGTGCATCATGGTTCGTCAGTGTCATTCAAACACATGCCCGGTCGGCGTGTGTGTGCAGGATGAAAAGCTGCGACAGAAATTCGAGGGCACGCCTGAAAAGGTGATCAATCTTTTCTCCTTTGTGGCCGAGGAGGTGCGCGAAATCCTGGCCTCGCTCGGGTTCCGTTCTCTGCACGAGATCATCGGCCGCACGGATCTGCTGCATCAGGTCTCGCGCGGCGCCGATTATCTGGACGATCTGGATCTCAACCCGATTCTCGCCCAGGCGGATCCGGGTCCATATGCGCGTTACTGCACCCGCACCGGTCGCAACGAGGTGCCCGAGACCCTGGACGCGCAGATGATCGAGGATGCCGAGCCCTTCTTCAAGAACGGCGAAAAGATGCAGTTGCAATATAATATCCGCAACACGCATCGTGCCATCGGCACCAAGTTCAGCTCGCAGATCGTCGCCAAATACCGCAAGGTCAAGTTGCAGCCCGATCATGTGACGGTGCGTCTACGCGGCTCCGCCGGGCAGAGCCTCGGCGCTTTCGCGGTGAATGGGCTGAAACTGGAAGTCTTCGGCGATGCCAACGATTATGTTGGCAAGGGGCTCTCCGGCGGCACCATCGTGGTGCGCACCGGTCCCTCCTCGAAGCTCAAGACCAATGAGAACACCATCATCGGCAACACGGTACTTTATGGCGCGACGTCGGGTGCCCTGTTCGCGGCCGGCCTCGCGGGGGAGCGTTTCGCCGTTCGCAATTCCGGCGCCACGGCGGTGGTCGAGGGCACGGGCTCCAATGCTTGTGAGTACATGACCGGCGGCACGGTGGTGATCCTGGGTGAGGTGGGCGATAATTTCGGCGCGGGCTTCACCGGTGGCATGGCCTTTGTTTATGACCGCGCGGAGAAGTTCGAAATGCGGATGAACAAGGAAACCCTGCATTGGCAGCGCGTGAGTTCCGCCTATTGGGCGGGCGTGCTGAAGACGCTGGTGGAACGCCATGTGGCTGAAACACAGAGCCGTTACGCCGCCACCCTGCTGAATGACTGGGAACGTGAAGCGCCTTATTTCTGGCAGGTGGTGCCCAAGGACTATGTCAAATATCTGTCGGAGGCGCTGGATGACAGCGCGCGGGCCGTAAGCGCCTGAGGCCCCGCCGGTTTTTTTGTTCCGAGGCCGCTTTTTCAAAAAAGCGGCCTCTTTTTGCGGCCTTTTGAGAATGGCATAATCCACGCCATGCGAGTCCTCTATCATCTTCCGCTTTCCCCCTATTCGCGCAAGGTGCGGATGGTTCTGGCGGAAAAACGTCTCCCTTTTGAACTGCGTGTGGAAAAGGTCTGGGACCGCCAGCCCAGCTATCTGGAGCTGAACCCGGCCTGTACCGTACCGACATTGATCGAGGATAATGGACTCGTTATTCCGGATTCGCGGGTGATCTGCGAATATCTGGAAGAAGCCTATCCCGATACCTCGCTGCTCAGCCGCACTCAGCCGGAGCGGGTGGAAACCCGCCGTCTCGTCGCATGGTTCGACGAAAAATTCTACGACGAAGTCGTGCGTAACCTCTATTGGGAAAAAAACCTCAAGCAGGCCCTCAAGCTCGGCCCGCCGGACGGGAATGCCCTGCGCGCCGGTTATGCCAATCTCAAGCAGCATCTGCTCTATATCGGCTGGCTGGCGGAACATCGGCGCTGGCTGGCGGGCTCGTCGCTGTCCGTGGCGGATTTCGCCGCCGCGGCGATGTTGTCCACGCTGGATTTCATGGGCGATGTGGACTGGTCCGCTTCCGCCCCGGCCAAGGAATGGTACGCCCGCATCAAGTCGCGCCCTTGTTTCCGCGCCATCCTGTCGGACCGAGTGAATGGGATGGCGCCGCCACCTCATTACGCCGATCTGGATTTTTGAAGGTAATCACGCAATGAACCTCATCGAAGCCCTGCGCGCGGCCCTTGGCGAGGGGGCGGTGCTGACAAACCCTTCCGAGCGTGCCGCCTATGAGCAGGATTGGCGGGGCTTGGTGAATAATCCCGCCCTGGCCGTGATCCTGCCGAAATCCACGGAGCAGGTCTCTCAGGCGGTGCGTTTATGCGCCGCCCACTCCGTCCGCATCGTCCCGCAAGGCGGCAACACCGGGCTGGTGGCCGGAGCCGTGCCCATCGAGGGAGCGGATCAGGTCATCCTGTCTTTCTCCCGCTTGCGGGCCGTGCGTGAGATCGATGTCCTGGCGGATACCATCACCGTCGAAGCCGGGATGACCCTGGCTGCTGTCCAGCAGGAGGCCGCGAACGCCAACCGGTTTTTCCCAGTCAGCCTGGGGGCGGAGGGAACAGCCGAAATCGGCGGCGTGATTTCCACCAACGCGGGCGGGTTGCAAGTGCTGTCTTATGGCAATATGCGCGCCCAGGTGCTGGGGTTGGAAGTGGTGCTGGCGGACGGTACGCTCTGGCATGGGCTGTCTGGCCTCCGGAAGGACAATACCGGCTATGACCTCAAACAGGTTTTCATCGGTTCAGAAGGTACGCTGGGGCTGATCACCGCCGCCACGCTGCGGCTTCATCCCCCCGTCGCGTCACGGGCCTCGGCCCTGGTCGGGATCGAAAATCTGGAGCAGGGATTGCGGATTTTTTCGGTCATGCGGCATGCGGCCGGCCCTGCCTTGACATTATGTGAATTCTGCACGCATGCGGCTCTGGCGCTGGGGGCGGCCCATACGCAAGGCGGGCGGCTGCCTTTTGCGGCCCCAGCCTATCTGCTGCTGGAAATTTCAGCCCTGGAAGGTGGGCGCGACCCGCAGGAGATGCTGGAAACCGTGTTGATGAAGGAGTTGGAGGAGGGCAGGGCCCTGGATGCCGCCATCGCGCAATCCGAGCGCGAGAGGTTGGATTTCCTGGCGCTGCGCGAGAATATCTCCGAAGGGGAACTGCGTGAGGGCGGGGCCGTCAAGCATGATATTTCCGTTTCCCTCAGCCGTCTGGCGGAGCTGGTCAGCGCCGTGGAAACGTTGGTGGCCCGCGACTATCCGGGCTTTCGCCCGAATATTTTCGGCCATGTCGGAGACGGCAATCTGCATGTGAATATTCGCCCGCCCGAAGGACAGGATATGGCCGCCATCGCGGCACGCAAGGCCGCCATCACCACCAGCATCGAAACGCTCGCCGTTTCCCTGCAAGGCAGTTTTTCGGCTGAGCATGGAATTGGTCAGCTTCGTCTACCAGGTATGGTGGCGCATAAATCCCCTACCGATCTAAGCCTGATGCGCGCCATCAAGCACGCGCTCGATCCAGCCGGCTTGCTGAATCCCGGCAAGACCGTTCCGGAGGTCTGATGCAAAATCAACCCAAGCTCGCGGATTTTCCATTCCGTTCCTTCGACAAGCTGCGCTATGGCGACACGGACCGGCAAGGGCATGTCAATAACGCCGTATTCGGCACCTTCCTGGAAACCGGGCGTTGTGAGTTGCTGGAAAATGGGTTTGGCGCCTCTTGGCGGCAAACCGGCACATCGATCGTCATCGCCCGGCTGGAGTTGGATTTCATCGCGGAAATCCTATGGCCTGGTCAGGTGGAAATCGGCACGGCCGTGTCGAAGATCGGCAACAGCTCCATCAGGCTCGTCCAGGTCGTGTTTCAGGAGGACCGGCTTGTCGCGAAAGCGCAAAGCGTGCTGGTCCATTTGGGGCCGGATAAGCGCCCAGCGCCATTGCCTGACGCCGCCCGCGAGCAGCTTACGGGGCTGATGCTGGCTTGCGCATGAGCCGGTGCGGAATGCCCGCATCCAAAAATTCCGGCCCTTCCGCTTCATAGCCCAGCTTCTCGTAAAACCCGGTAACACGGCTCTGCGCCGCCAGTACGAAAGCGCTGCCCGCCGGGCATTGCGCTTCGATGCCCCGCATCAGCGCCTTGCCAATGCCATGCTTGCGGAATTTCGCCGCCACCGCCACCCGGCCGATCTTTTGCACCCCCGGGTCCTTGCTCACCGCCCGGGCCGTGCCCACGGGGTTACCGTCCCACAAGGCCAGCACATGTACCGCGGTTGCGTCATGTGCATCCATCTCTTCATCCACCGGCACGCCCTGCTCGTGCACGAACACGGCCATCCGAATCGAAAAACATGTTCCCAGAGCGGCTGAGCCTGGCCAGGCCCGAACGATTTCGATCATTGGCGCACCAGCCCGATGACCGTGGTCTGCGGTGGCATGTCCGGCCGTAAGGTCGGCCAGCGTGTTGCCGGATGCATGAAGCTCGCGCCTGGAGTGGCGCCGGGATGGCGCACCGCGCCAAAGGCGGTCCCGGTATTGGCATTGAAGGCCACGCCGCCGGATGCCGCGCCAATGGGGGCCAGATAGGCACAGGCCACGGCTCCTTGAGCCGGCCCCTCGGTCTCCATGATAAACAAACCATCCGCCGTCTGGGTGGTGTCGCCATGCTGATCGGTGCCGATCCATAGATTGCCCGCCGGATCGATGGCCAGGCGGCGCGGCTTGCGCAGCCAAGCTTGGCTGCCCGGACCATATTGCGTGCCCGGCACGCTGGCTGGATTGCCCGCGATCAGAGCCAACCCGGCCGGGAAATGCTTGGCGGCCGGATCGCCGCCCGGCAGGGTCAAGCACACGATATGCCCGTCATCGTTCCCGCTGCGCGGGTTCAGCGCATCGGTCACGCTCCGCGCCGGGTTTCCACCGCATGCCATGTAGAGCATGGTGCCGTCGGCATTCAGGGCAAGCCCACCAGGCGCATCGAAGGTTTCTCCACCCGCCATGGCGCCCGCGTCCGCCAAACCGACCAAGGTTGGAATATCACGCGGCAGATCCACCCAGCCAATCCCGCCTTCCTCGAGAATCGCGACGGCTAGCCCGCCGGAATCGAGCGCGCCATCCGCGGCCTGGCCGTCCGCGATGAAGCGGAACAGCATGCCTTGGGCATCATCCTGCGTGAAGAAAATAATGGCCCTGCCATCCTTGGCGGTGACGGCCAGGAGCCCGGCCCGGGCGATGCGGCCTAGGGCCGTGTGCTTGATGGGGATGAAAAACGGATTGAGCGGGTCCAACGCCACCACCCAGCCAAAGCGCGGTGCATCGGCGGGGTCGGCATAGCCGAACCCCACCCCGGCCAGCCGGGAAAGCCAAGGGGCGGTGTCGCCTTCCCCCAGCAGCACGTGGCCCCAGGGAGCGACGCAGCCCGTCTCCACGGCCAGCACTCCCTGCACGGTGGTGCCTAGCTGAGTCGTGGCAGGGCCAGAGAGCTGGCAGAGCGTTCCATCGGAGAGACGGCGTGTCTGGTACCCGCCGACCACCGTCATCCAGCGGTTGGAGAGATATTGCAGATTGACGATGGTTACACCCTGCTCGCGCCCGGCGATGGCGGGGTGGTCCACCCCGCCGGAAAACAGCATGGAGGCCGGCGCGGTGGGGTTGGCGGTCACGAGTACGAGGCGCGGGATACCATCCTGCGCGGGTGGGGGAGAGATCAGCGCCGCGATCACCGCATCGTAGGGAAATTGGCCGTCCGCCTGGGCCAGGCTCAGGGCGTCCGGGGTAAAACCCGGCGAATCCGGCTGTAGCAGATCGCCCCAGCGGGCAATGACCAGGCGGGAGAAGCCGGGCCCGGTTTTGTCCCCCAGCATCGGCGCCTGCGGGTTGGGGAGCGTGGCCGTTGGAAGGCTGGCGCCTTGTGCCCGGTCGCCGGCGATGGCGACGGCGGCGAGGCCGCCGAGCAGCAGGGGGCGGCGGCGCACGGGCTTAGAACCCGCCGCTGGTGCCGCCGCCGATATTGCCGCTGCTTCCACCAAGTGCGGCCGCACCGTTGGCGCTGGTGTCGCTGGCCGTGCCCAGCGGGTTATAACTGCCCACCCCGCCGATAAGCTGTTGGAAGAACCCGGCGGTGCCACCTGGCACGGGCGTCTGCCGGCCATCCATCTTCACTGGTGTCGCATCGGCTTGTGTCTTCAGGGTGTAGGATTTGAAAGTGCCGTCGTTATTGAATGTCACGACCACGACATTCTGCTTCTGTACCCCTTCGGTCCGGGCGATGCGCATTTTCGTCACCTGGGAAACATAGACCCAATTATTGGGGTCGAACTGTTCCACGAAGGTTGGCGGGCCGAGCAGGGCTTGCACATCGGCCTGTTGGGAAATGCCCGGGGTCAGTTGTTTCAAGGCGCTGTCGGTTACCGAGATCCCCCGGTAATGCGGTGCGTCGGAAAACAGGGCGCAGCCCGGCAAGCCCAGCAGGGCACAAAACAGCAGGCTTTGGGGCAGCTTGGTCAGACGCACGCTTCAATCCTTAAGCTTCAGGCGATCTCTCGCCGGTTGGGTCTCATGGCAGGGGCTTACGTGTCAATGCGCAAGGTCTATATTGCACAATATGCAGGAAGAATTCAGCCACCCCGTCAAGGCCGGGCAGATCAAGGAACAGCCGCAGGATTTCACCATCGCGGCCGATGCGGCGCAGCGCGCCGCCTTGGCGGCCAGATTTGGCTTGGCCGGTCTGGAGAAGCTGGAGGGGCGTTTCCTGCTGCGCCATGAACGTTCAGGCATCATCGCCGGCGTGCTGAGCATGAGCGCCGTGGTAACGCAGATTTGCGTGGTTTCGCTGGAACCCTTCGCCGCCGCCATCAAGGAGCGGGCCGATCTGCGCTTCGTGCCGGCGGCCGCGCTGCCCCGTGCCGCCGAAGGCGATGAGGACGAGGACATCACCCCCGACTCCTTCGATTCGCCCGACGAGATCCCCTATGAGGGCGACATCATCGATCTCGGTGCCGCTCTGGCCGAGCAATTGGCCCTGACGCTCGATCCTTATCCCCGAAAGCCAGGGGCCGCGCTGCCGGAAGCCGCGTCGGACAACAGCGCCCACCCATTTGCCGCGCTGGCCTCCCGGCTTGGGAAAAAGCCGGAATAACCGCCGCCATCCATCTGTTTTGTGGCGTAATTGGCAGCTATGACTTGCGATGCGCCCTTGGCTCTGCTACGCGGCGCCTTCCATTTACTCAGACTGTTTCTGTAAGGCGTTTTGTCATGGCCGTTCCTAAGAGAAAAACCTCCCCCTCGCGTGCGGGCATGCGCCGCAGCCACCACGCCCTCACCGCCAACGCGCATGCCGAATGCCCGAATTGCGGCGAGCTGAAGCGCCCGCATCATGTGTGCTCCCATTGCGGTCACTATGACGGTCGTGAGGTCGTGGGCGCTGGCAAGGAAGCCAAGGGCGTCGTCCGCGTCTAAGCTTGCTGACGCGGCAGGGCGTGAAGCGGTAATGGAAAACCCAAAACAGGGATAAGATGAGCCAGAGCAGTAAACTGGCAGTGGATGCCATGGGTGGTGACCACGCGCCAGAAGCGATTATTGCCGGGCTCGATATTGCCGCGGAACGACAGCCGCAAGCTTTTTTCCTGGTGTTTGGAGATGCGGAGCGGCTTCAGCCGCTCCTTGCCGCGTCCAAACGCCTGACTGGCCGCTATGAGCTGCGTCACTGCGCCGAAATCATCACCGGCGGCATGAAGCCGACGGTGGGGTTGCGCCTGCGCGACTCCTCGATGCGCCGGGCGATCGACGCCGTGCTGGCCGGAGAGGCCGGGGGGGTCGTTTCCGCCGGGAATACCGGCGCCTTGCTGGCCTTGTCCAAAATCGTCCTGAAAACCCTCAACGGGATCGACCGGCCCGCCATGGCCGCGACCGCCCCCTCCGCCAAGGGCGATGTGGTGATGCTCGATCTTGGGCTGAACGTGGTTTACGATGCTCGCAACCTCGTCGAATTCGCACTGATGGGGACGATCTTCGCCCGCATCGTGCTGGGGTTGCCCTCTCCGTCCTTCGGGCTGCTGAATATCGGCTCCGAGGAAGGAAAAGGCGACGAGACACTGCGCAGCGCGGCCAACACGCTGCGCGAGAGCCCCATTGCCGGGCAGTTTCATGGGTTTGTCGAAGGGCACGACATCGCCGCCGGCACGGTGGACGTGGTGGTGACCGACGGTTTTACCGGCAATGTCGCGTTGAAAACCGGGGAGGGGGCGCTGAAGCTGGTTGGCGATCTTTTGCGCCGTGTCTTCAATGGCGGCCCGCTGGCCAAAATGGGGTACGTCTTCGCCCGTGGCGCGTTGAAGCGCCTGAAGGAGACGCTGGATCCGCGCCGTTATAATGGCGCGGTGCTGCTGGGGCTGAATGGAGTTGTGGTGAAGTCGCATGGCGGCACGGATGCCGAGGGATTTGCTCATGCCGTGGATGTGGCGCTCGACATGGTGGCCCATGATTTCAATAGCCGTATCGCCGATGCGCTGGCGGCAATGGACCGCGCCATTCTTTCTGACGAGCCGGTGACAAACAGCCATGGCTGAACAATCTTTACTGAAGCGCGCGGTGCTGGCCGGCATCGGCGCCTATCTGCCGGCCCAGATCCTCACCAATGAGGACATGGCCAAGCGGGTGGATACGTCCGACGACTGGATCACCGAACGTACCGGCATCAAGCAGCGCCATTTTGCGGCGCCGCATGAAACCGCCGCCTATATGGGAGCCGCGGCGGGTCGCCAGGCCCTGGAACAGGCTGGGTTGCCTCCCGAGGCTCTGGGCGCGATCATCGTCGCCACCTCCACGCCGGATCAGGCATTTCCGTCCACCGCCGTGCATATCCAGGCGGCGCTGGGGGCGAAAAATGCGTTCGGATTCGATCTTTCCGCCGCCTGCTCGGGATTTATCTATGCGCTTTCCGTGGCGGACGCGATGCTGCGGGTCAACCAAGTGCAAGCCGTGCTGGTCATCGGTTCGGAAGTTTATTCCCGAATCCTGAATTTTGAGGATCGCGGCACTTGCGTTCTGTTCGGCGATGGCGCGGGCGCGGTGTTGCTGGTGGCCAGGGAGGTGGAAAAGAACGGTCCCGGCCTGCTTTCCACCCATCTGCACGCGGACGGCCAATTGGCGGATATTCTGTATGTCGACGGTGCCGTCGGTCAGAAGGAAAAGCCCGGCCATCTGGTGATGCATGGGCGTGAGGTGTTCCGGCATGCCGTTAATCTTTTGACGGGCGCGGTGAACGAAGCCCTGAGCGAAAACGGCCTGACCGCCGCCGATATCGATCTGCTGGTGCCGCACCAGGCCAATCGCCGCATTATCGATGGCGTCGGCAGGAAGCTGGGCTTGCCGCCCGAGCGCGTGGTGACGACCGTCGATAAGCACGCCAATACTTCCGCGGCCTCCATCCCCTTGGCCCTGGCCAGCGCCGTGGCGTCGGGGCAAGCCAAGCCCGGTCAGCTTTTATTGCTGGAGGCTTTGGGGGGCGGGCTGACCTGGGGCTCCGCGCTGCTTCGCCTTTGAGCTTTTGCAAAACTATTTAAAAACAATCGAAAAACACGGAGTTTATTGTTTTCGCCGCGAATCGGTCAAGTAACTTGTTGACCCTAAAGCCTCTCGTGCTAATCTTGCAAAATGAACACATTGACCCGTGCACAGCTTACCGAGGCGATCTACGCGACCGTCGGCCTGTCGCGGCACGAATCGGCTGACCTGCTCGAACATGTGCTAAACCGGATCGCGGATGCGCTTGAAGCTGGTAAATCCGTTAAAATCAGTGGTTTCGGTACGTTTTCTGTGAGACAAAAAGGGCGCCGGATCGGCCGCAATCCCAAGACGGGGGTTGAAGTTCCCATTCTGCCGCGTCGTGTCCTGGTCTTCCGCCCCAGCCAGATGTTGAGGGATGCGGTGAATACAGGCCAGAACATGCCCGCGCCCAAGACTGACTAAACGAAGGATCGCATGGTGGATGAAGAGTATAATCCGGAGCTTGAAGACGGCGCTCCGGCCGACCTGAATGGGGAGGCGGGCCGTCCACGGATCCGTAAGGCCGCCGATGCGTTCCGGACGATCTCCGAGGTTGCGGACGAACTGCATGTGCCCCAGCATGTGCTGCGCTTCTGGGAAACGAAATTCCCCCAGGTGCGGCCACTCAAGCGTGGCGGCGGCAGGCGCTATTACCGGCCCGAGGACGTGCTGCTGCTGCGCCGTGTCGCCGATTTGCTCTATACTCAAGGCTACACGATCAAGGGTGTGCAGCGCCTGCTGCGGGATAATGCCGTTTCGCATTCCGAGCCTCCCGTTCAAGCCGTCGCGCAGGATTCCCTGCTGCCGCCCGAGGCGCCAAAATCGCTCTCCGACTCGGACATAAAGACGGAACCAGCCCCGGAAACTTCGAGCGAACCAGCCGAACCGGATTTTGGGGTGCCGCCTGAAATACCTCCCGCCGCCGAGTTGGAGGTGGCCCCGAGTCCTGAGCCGGAAGCGCCCCCAGAGGAGGAAAGCGAGGCTGTGCACCTGCGTGCATTATTGACGGAAGCGCTGTCGACGCTTGAGGAGCTCCGCCGCGCATTGGGATAATGCCTGTTTTCCCTGATCTTTTGCTAACCGCCGTTCCTTGGGAGCGGCGGTTTTGTTTTGGCTGGCCACAATGGGGGTGCGTAAAGATTCATTCCCCCTCTTGGCGTCTTGCTCATGGGCTGCTACAGGCTCGCGCCACGGCCGGAGCGTAGCGCAGCCTGGTAGCGCATCAGTCTGGGGGACTGGGGGTCGTGGGTTCGAATCCCGCCGCTCCGACCATTCCGATTTTTCCAAATCATTTCACCCCGCATGTCCGATGCGGAACATAGCGCCCTCTCCAGGGACTTTTCCGGATTCAGGGAAGCGGGGGCGGTCGGGTGTGGTTGTTTTTTCGCTCACCGGTTTGGCGTTTGTCGTCAAAAACCTGCATAATCAAGAAATAGTCCCGCAAGACAGCGGTAATGATTTTGTCAGGGGAGCTGATGCTGGAAAAAGACATATCCCAACATGCGGTCTTGGATGGAGGCCGCCCCCTGTCTCTGGTCACGCTGGCGTTTCTGGCCTTGGGGCTTGGCATTTTCACGGGGTGCGGCGCGGTTCTCTTCCGTGAGTTGATCGGCTTCATTCATAATCTCGCGTTTCTTGGCCGGTTTTCCTTTCACTACGATGCCAGCCTGTTCACGGCCGCCTCGCCCTGGGGGGCGGGTATCATTCTGGTGCCCATCATTGGGGGCCTGGTCGTGACGTTTCTGGTGGTCAATTTCGCGCCCGAGGCCCGTGGGCATGGCGTGCCAGAGGTGATGGACGCGATTTTCTATAAGGACGGCATTATCCGTCCCGTCGTCGCCGCCGTGAAATCGGTGGCTTCGGCCATCGCCATCGGCACCGGCGCCGCGGTAGGACGGGAAGGGCCGATCATTCAAATCGGCTCGGCCTTCGGCTCCACGCTGGGGCAGGTCATTCAGATGCCCTCTTACCAACGCATCATCCTGGTCGCGGCCGGGGCGGGCGCTGGCATCGCCGCCACGTTCAACACGCCGATTGGCGGCGTCATGTTCGCCCTGGAACTGATGCTGCCGGAAATCAGCGTCTCGTCCTTTTTGCCCGTGGCGTTGGCCACTGGCGCGGCCACCTTCGTGGGGCGGGCCTTGCTTGGCAGTCAGCCCGCCTTTTTCGTGCCGCCCTTGCCCCCCTTGGGCACGAATTTTCATGCGGTGGCGGATCTGCTGTTATTCGCGGTGCTGGGGGGCATCGTCGGCCTGGCGTCAGGCGGTTTCATCCGGGGATTGTATTTCTCCGAGGAGTTCTTCGAACGGATCGGCAATTCCTATCTGCGCCACATGCTTGGCATGCTCGGCATGGGGCTGCTCATTTACGGTTTTTTTGTCTTCACCGGGCATTATTATGTCGAGGGTGTCGGCTATGCGATGATCCAGGCGCTGCTGACCGGCCATCTCGCGCCGGGCGGCAGTCTGGCCTTGTTTTCCGGTTTTCTGGTCTTGCTCTTTGGCGCCAAGTTGCTCGCCACCTGCGCCTGCCTTGGTTCGGGGTCCTCGGGCGGGATATTCTCTCCCTCTCTGTTCATGGGCGCTGCTCTTGGCGGTGCTTTTGCCTCATTGCTGCAAATCCTGCACCTGACAGGCGCGGGCGATGTCACCAGCTTCGCCATGGTCGGCATGGCGGCCATGGTCGGCGGCGGTACCGGCGCGGTGATGACCGCCGTGACCATGATCTTCGAGATGACGCGCGATTATGGAATCGTCATGCCGATGATCATCGCGGTGGCGGTGGCGGTGGGCGTGCGCCGGCTGTTCGCGCCGGAGAGCCTATACACCATCAAGCTCGTCAAGCGTGGCCATTTCATCCCGAAGGCATTGCATGCCGATATGTTCCTGGTCCGCCAGGCGGCGGACATCATGGAGAGGGACATTCAGGTTCTGCCTGGCTCCACCCCCTTCGAGGCGCTGATCAGCGCGGAGGAGGAAACAGGGCGCATGCGCCATGTCGTGGTGACGGAAAATGGCCGTGTCACGGGCGTACTGCGTGTCAATATGGCGCTGCGCAAGGGCCTCGCGGAGGCCGAGCGGGGCCTGACTCTGGCGGCCCTGGCAAGCCGGCGTTTCGTCGTCGTCCACAAGGACGACATCGCACACCGCATCATTCGCCTGATGTGGATGCGCGGCGCGATCATGGCCGTGGTGACCGGCGGCGGCACGGCGGATGTGCGGGGAGCTGACGTGCTCGGCGTCATCACCAAGGAGCACGTGGCCGACAGCATGGCCAACGCCGTGGTCAATTTCGGGAATGAGTAAGGAGGCGGGAGCATGAAAATCGGTTTCGTGGGGCTGGGGCAGATGGGGCACGGCATGGCCGCCAATTTGATCAAGGCCGGGCACGAAGTGACCTTGTATAACCGCACGCGGGACAAGGCCATCGGACTTGATGCCCCCATTGCCGCCACGCCCGGCCAGGCCGCCGCCGGCAAGGAAGTGTTGTTCACCATGCTGGCGCATGACGCGGCGTTGGAGGCTGTGCTGCATGGGCCCGAAGGCGCCATGGCGCATCTGCCCACCGGGGCGGTGCATGTCTCCTGTAGCACCATCAGTGTCGCCACGGCCGAGGCCTTGACCCTGTCCCATTCCCAGGCACGCCAGAAATTCGTCTCGGCTCCCGTTTTTGGCCGGCCCGATGCCGCCGCCGCCGCGAAATTATTCATCGCCGCCGCCGGTGCGCCGGACGACATTGCCCGGGTCCAGCCCTTGTTCGATGTTCTGGGGCAGCGCAGCTTTGTTCTGGGCGAACAGCCTTCCCTCGCCAATCTCGTGAAGCTGAGCGGGAATTTTCTCATCGCTTCGGTGATCGAATCACTCGGCGAGGCCCTGGCGCTGGTGGCCAAGGGCGGGGTGGACAAGCGTGCCTATCTGGATTTGCTGACCTCAACCTTGTTCAATGCCCCCGTCTATAAGACCTATGGCGGCCTTATCGTGGAACAAGCCTTCGAACCGGCCGGTTTCGCCGCGCCCCTCGGGCAGAAGGACATCCGGCTGGTCCTTGCCGCGGCCGAGGCGCTGAATGTTCCCTTGCCTCTGGCCAGCCTGCTCAGGGACCGTTTTCTGACGTTGCTGGCCCAGGGTGGAGAGCACTTGGACTGGTCTGCCATTGGCCAGCTGCCCGCGAAGGATTCCGGCCAATAGAGCATCGCGCCATGCGGTTCTGGTCTTGAACAGCAAGGGTGAGATGGCTTAAAGGAGCCCCCATGGGGATGGAGTCCCCCAAAACCGCTCCCTTGGGGAGCTGATGACTCCTGCAGGCGTCATGCACTGCGGGAGTCGTTCGCCTCGGCTTCCGCTTTTTTGGAAGGAGATCAGGCGGAAATGCTTCAAACCCTATTTGTCGCGCTGGGTGGTGCCGTCGGCAGCGTCGGCCGTTACTGGTTTGCCATCGCCGCGGCTTCCATCAGCCGTAATCTGCCATGGGGTACGATCTGCCTTAATATCATCGGCTCTTTCGCCATCGGCTTTTTTGGCTCATTGACCCTCAGCCATGGGAAATTCCCGGTGCCGGAGCCGGCGCGTGTCTTCTTCATGGTTGGGGTGTGCGGCGGCTTCACCACATTTTCTTCCTTCAGCCTGCAAACGCTGGATCTGTTGCGCGGCGGTGCCGTGGGCCGGGCGCTGCTGAATGTCGGGTTGTCGGTGACCTTCTGCCTGCTGGCCGTCGCGGCGGGCTATGCGCTGGGGGCACATCTTGGCGCGGCGCCCGCCCAGCTCAGTCAAAGTGTTGCCCAAACCGCCATCGAAGAAGAAGCATCGTAAGGGGAGGCGCGCGTGACCCGCATATTGGTATTGCTCACCAGCCCGCTCACTGCCGGACCGGCCCTTTCCGCCACGGCCTGTTTCACGGCCCAGACGGGTCCGGCGGAAATCGAGCTGCTCTATCCCCGGCCGGAGACGGACCCGGATTTCATGCCGACCGAAGAGGTTTATACCGAGGCACAGCGCAAGGTTTTCGAAGCCGAGCAGGATAATCTGGTCAGTGCTCTCGCCCATGAAGCCGCCTCATGGCACAAGGCGGGGCTGCCGCCGCTGAAGCAGGTCAGGGGCAAAGTGCAGGATGTCGCGGCCCAGGCGGCGGAAAAGGCCGATATCGTGATCCTTGGGGCGCCGCATGGCGATGTTGAGGCGCGCGCCTTGCTTGAAACATTGCTGTTTCAGTGCATGAAGCCCGTTTTGCTGGTGCCGCGCACCATGCCGCGCAGTTTTGGCCAATGCATCGCCATCGCCTGGGAGGCGGGAAATGGCCCGGCCAAACGCGCCGTGGACGCGGTCAGCGCGCTGCTGCTGGCGGCGCCGCGTACCATTATCCTGATCGGCGATGAAGGCGCGCACTCATCCGCCCCGCCCGACAATCTGATGCAGATGCTGAGCAATGCCGGGCGGCCCGCTGGATTGCACCATTTCTCTCTGGCCAGCCGGCATATCGGGGAAGCGCTGTTGAGCGAGGCGCGTGAGGTTGGGGCCGATCTGTTGGTCATGGGCGCCTTCAGCCATGGCCGCCTGCGAGAATTTTGCTTTGGCGGCGCCACCATCGAGATCCTCAAGGATCTGGACATGCCTGTATTGATGCATCATTGAGGGTTTTTGCAATTTTCCTCCGGGATGGGGTGCCGTAACGCACGCCACCCGGCTATTCTGTCGCGCATGAATGGTTTCCTGACCTCGATGATCGACTTGATGATCGTCGCCATTGCCGTCGCGCTTATCGCTCACCGTCTTCGCTTGCCCTACACGGTCGGCCTCGTCATCGCCGGCATAGGCTTGGCGCTCAGCCCCATCCATCTGGGGGTGGTGCTGACCCAAACCATCATTTTCGAGATCATCCTGCCGCCGCTGCTTTTTGAGGCGGCCATCAACATCCAATGGAAGGATCTGCGTCAGGACGCGTTGCCCATTCTGACCCTGGCGATTCCAGGCACGATGATCGCCGCCGCCGTGGTGACCCTGGCCTTTCATTATCTCCTCGGCTGGCCCTTGCAGCCTGCCTTGATGTTTGGCGTACTGATCGCCGCGACAGATCCCGTCGCGGTGATCGCCATGTTCAAGGATAACGGCGTGCATGGCCGTTTGCGCCTGCTGGTGGAAAGCGAGAGCCTGCTGAATGACGGTGTGGCGGCGGTACTGTTCGCGCTGGTTCTGGCCTGGGTGCAGGCATCCGGCCAGTCCCATCTGGAAACCGGAGAGGTTGCCAGCCTGCTGGCCGTCACGGTCGGCGGTGGCATTCTGGCTGGCGCTGTCTGTGCCGGGCTCGCCATCATGCTGGTGCGGCGCACCTCGGACCATTTGGTGGAAAGCACGGTGACCACCGTTCTGGCTTATGGCTCTTTCCTGCTGGCCGAGCATTTTGAATGCTCGGGCGTTCTCGCCACCGTCACGGCCGGGCTGCTGATGGGCAATCTCGGTCTTGCGCCGGCGAGCAAATATGGCGGCTCGGTAACCGACAAGGGGCGTGAATTCACCCTGGCCTTGTGGGACTTCCTGGCCTTCATCGCCAATTCCTTCGTGTTCCTGCTCATCGGCATCACCGTGGCCGGCATTCCGTTCCATGAGCTAGGCAACAGGGCGCTGAGCTTCGACATCGTCATGGTGCTGATCAGCCGCGCGCTGACCATCTATCCGCTCTGCGTTTTGTTCCGGCGGTCGCGTTGGCGCATATCAGCGAAGTTCCAACATGTGCTCTGGTGGGGCGGGCTGCGCGGCGCCCTGGGGTTGGCGCTCGCGCTTTCATTGCCCGCGACGCTTGAGATGCGCAATCAGGTTCTGATCGCCACATTCGGCGTGGTGGTGTTTTCGGTGGTGGTGCAGGGGCTCACCATGCCCCTGCTGCTCAGGGCCATGGGCATTACCCAAAGCCGGTAAGACCCATCATGCCGCCGCGTCGAGCGCTTGTCCGAGATCGGCCAGAATATCGTCGATATGCTCGATGCCGATGGACAGTCTGACATAACCAGGCGTCACGCCAGTGGCGGCCTGGTCCTCGGGGCTGAGCTGGCTGTGCGTCGTGCTCGCGGGATGAATGGCCAGCGAGCGCGCATCGCCGATATTCGCCACATGGTAGAAGAGCTTCAAGGCCGAGATGAACCGCTTGCCAGCCTCGGCGCCGCCGGCCAGTTCAAAGCCCAGAAGGCCTCCCTTGCCACGTGCCAGATAGGTCTTCACCCGGTCGGCATCCTGCCCGGTGGCGAGGCTGGGGGTGAATGACCGTCGCCACCTCCTCGCGGCCTTGCAGGAACTTCACCACGGCCTCGGCATTTTCGGCATGGCGGGCGATACGCAGGGGCAGCGTTTCCAACCCCTGGATGAGTTGAAAGGCATTGAAGGGCGATAGCGCGGCCCCGAGATCCCTGAGCAGGACCACCCGCGCGCGAATGATATAGGCAATGGGGCCAAGCGGCTTCACCGCCTCGGTCCAGACCGCGCCATGATAGCTCGCGTCAGGTGTGTTCAGGAGAGGCTGGCGCCCGGGGTGGGCGGCCCAATCGAAATTGCCGCCATCGATCAACACGCCGCCGATCGAGGTGCCGTGCCCGCCAATATATTTGGTGGTGGAATAAATCACCACCGCCGCGCCATGCTCGAACGGCCGCGCCAGCAGCGGCGCCGCCGTATTGTCCATGATCAGCGGAATGCCCTGCTTGCGGCCGATCTGCGCCACTTCGGCGATGGGAAACACTCTCAGCTTCGGATTTGGCAGCGTCTCGGCATAATAAGCGCGGGTGCGCGCATCGGTGGCGTTGGCGAAGGCGTGCGGATCGGCCGGATCCACGAAGCGCACCTCCAGCCCCTGATCCTTCAGCGTATTGGCGAAGAGATTCCAGGTGCCGCCGTACAGATCCGTGGATGCGACGATATTGTCGCCCGCCCGCGCCAAATTCTGCACAGAGTAGGCCGAGGCCGCCTGGCCCGATGCCACCGCCAGCGCCGCCACGCCGCCTTCCAGCGCCGCCAGCCGTTTTTCCAGCACATCCGTCGTCGGGTTCATCATGCGGGTATAGATGTTCCCCATTTCCTTCAGCGCGAAGAGGTTGGCGGCCTGCTCGGGGCTGTCGAACTGATAAGAAGTGGTCTGGAAGACCGGCACCGCAACGGAATGTGTACCCGGGTCCGCGCGCCAGCCCGCATGCAGGGCAAGCGTTTCAGGATGAAGCGGGGGAGGGGCCATATGCGCGTCCTTCATGGTGTTGTCGTTGTCCATGAAGCATGGCATGCGCCTTGAAACTCTACAAGACACCTGGAGTTATGGCTACTTCACCCCAAGGTTTGCGCCAGCAGCACGGCGTTCAGCATTAAAATGATCCCCGTGCCGCCGATGGCGGCGCCATTCATCAGCCTGCCATTGGCGAAGCGGCCCATGATGTCATGGCGACGGGTAAACACCACCAGGGCGATCATCGGAACCGGCAAGGCGAAGGAGAGCACGACCTGACTGATCACCAGCGCCCGGGTGGCGTTCACGCCGAGCGCCACCACGATGAAGGCCGGAATCATCGTTACCAGACGGCGCAGCCAGACCGGTACGCTAAACCCCGCGAAACCTTGCATGATCGTTTGCCCCGCCATGGTGCCGACAGCGGAGGAGGACACCCCGGAGGCCATGAGCGAGACCAGGAACACCCCCGCGGCCGCCGGGCCCAGCAAGGGGGTAAGGGTGTGGTAGGCCGTCTGAATATCCGCAACATTCGCATGCCCGGCATGAAAGGCGGCGGCGGCGGTTATAACCATCGCCATGTTCACCAGCCCGGCCAGGCTCAAGGCGATCATCACCTCCCGGTTGGAAAACCGGAGCAAGGTGGCGCGCTCTCCGTCGCTGCGCGGTGGCACGCGATGCTGGGTCAGACTCGAATGCAAATAAAGCGCATGCGGCATCACCGTGGCGCCGACAATGCCAACGGCAATGGTCAGGGCTTCGCCATCGGGCATGCGTGGCAGCACGGCACCGGTGGTGGCCTCCCGCCAATTCACGGGGGCGATGAATAATTCCGCCACATAGCACATGGCAATGACAAGGACGAGCGCGCCGATGATCAACTCCATCGGCCGGAAACCGCGTCCTCCCAGAACCAGAATGAGATAAGTGACGATGGCGGTCACGGCCATGCCCGCCAGCAACGGTATATGGCAAAGCAATGAAAGCCCGAGCGCACCGCCCAGGAACTCCGCCAGATCCGTGGCCATCGCGGCCACCTCGCTGACGCCCCACATGACCAGAACCAGTGAGTGGGGCAGGTGAAGCCGGCATAATTCCGCCAGATTGCGCCCCGTGATCAGCCCCAACTTGGCCGAAAGCCCCTGGAAGAGCATGGCGATGAGATTGGCCAGCACCACCACCCAGAGCAAGGTATAGTTATAGCGCGCGCCAGCCTGGATGTTTGTGGCGAAATTGCCGGGATCCATATAGGCGATGGAAGAGATCAACGCTGGGCCGGCGAACAGCAAAGGGGTCGTCAACCCATGCCGGCGCCCCGCCAGAACAGCGCGTATTTTGTTTTCCGTCTTCTTGCTCAAGCCTGTCTGCGTATCGGCGTCCATGGCGGCCTCGCATCCCCGCTGCGCGCGATAAAACACCGCACGGAGTAAATGTAGCCAAGGCTACATTTATTGCAAGGGGCATGGTCTGGCATGCCTTCGCGCGTGAGGCTCAGACCATTTGCAGCGTCCCGGTTTCGACGCTGAAATGCAGCCCGGCCAAGGTCAGGCGGCCATCCAGCACACATTCCTTGATCCACGGAAAGGTCAGCAGATTGGCGAGCGACACCCGGATCGCCTCATGCTCGCAGGCGATGCAGCGTGCCTCGAAATCCGCCCCCGCCAATTCGGGAGAATCGCACACGCGCTGCCGCGCGGTTCCGGCGATGCCCATCCAGGAATCGATGAAGTCCCGGCTGCCTCCACCGGGGCCTTTCATCAGCGCCCGGATACCGCCACATCCGCTATGGCCCAGCACCACGATGGAACGCACCTTGAGCGCATTGACCGCGAATTCCAACGCCGCCGACGTGCCGTGCTTGTTTTCATCCGGTTCGTAGGGGGGCACCAGGGCGCTGACATTGCGCACCACGAAAATCTCGCCCGGCGTGCAGTCGAAGATCATTTCCGGAGACACGCGGGAATCCGAGCAGGCGATCACCATGGCCGGCGGCCTCTGCCCATCGCGCGCCAGGCTGGAATAAAGTTCCTGATGCTCCTGCCAATAGCCATTGCGAAACCGCTCATACCCTTCGAGCAGCGTTTTCATAACCCCTCCTTCTTGGCCTCGGCCCATAAGTTTTCCATCTCGTCCAATGTCGAGTCGACTGGCATTTTGCCCCGCGCGGCCAGCAACCCTTCCACCCGGCCAAACCGGCGCATGAATTTCTCGTTTGCCCCTTCCAGGCAGCTTTCCGCATCCTGGCTCAGTTTGCGAGCCAGATTGACCAACACGAAGAGCATGTCTCCCAACTCATCGGCCAGACGGTCCGGTTTCGCCTCGGCGAGTTCGGCTTTCAGCTCGGCGGTTTCCTCCGCCAGCTTCTCCAGCACCGCTTCCGCATCCGGCCAGTCGAATTTCACGCGCGCGGCCCGGCTGGTCAGTTTCTGGGCGCGTTTCAAGGCGGGCAGGGCCTCGGCCACGCCATCCAACGCGCCATGCTGGGCTCGTTTCGCGCGTTCCACGGCTTTCTGGCTTTCCCAGGCGGCGGTCTGCGCGGCGGCGGTACGGGCGGCCTCGTCGCCGAACACATGCGGGTGGCGGCGGACCATCTTGTCCTTGATCGTCATGGCCACGTCGTCGAACTTGAACCAGCCACGCTCCTCGGCCATGCGGGCGTGGTATACGACCTGGAACAGCAGATCCCCCAGCTCATCCTGCAACTGCGCCGGATCGCCGGAGGCGATGGCGGCGCGCACCTCATAGGCTTCCTCGATCGTGTAAGGCGCGATGGTGGAAAAATCCTGCTCCTTGTCCCAGGGGCAACCGGTTTTTGGATCGCGCAATGCCGCCATCACGTTGATGAGGGCCTGAATCGGTGCTTCATTCGGCATGATGGGGTTTTAGTTACCGGAAATGAAAATGGCCAGCGCCCACGATTTCAGTTTTACCACGCCGCAAGGTGCCCCTTATCCACTCAGTTCCCAGGCCGGGCGGCCCGTGCTGGTGGTCAACACCGCCAGTCGCTGCGGCTTTACCCCGCAATATGCCGGGTTGCAGCGCTTATGGAGGGAATATGCGCCGCGCGGCCTGATGGTGGTCGGGGTTCCGTGCAATGATTTCGGTGGGCAGGAGCCTGGGAGCGCGGAGGACATCGCCCAGTTCTGCCAAATGAATTATGGCGTGGACTTTCCCCTGATGTCCAAGGAGCATGCCATCGGGGAGGGGGCGCATCCGTTCTTCCGCTGGGTTGCGGCGGAAAAAGGCTTCCTCGCGCGGCCGCGCTGGAATTTCTACAAATATCTCATTGGCAAGGACGGCGCCTTGCTGGATTTCTTCATCTCCGCCACCAAGCCCGAATCAGGCCGGGTGAGCCGGGCGATCGAGAAAGCGCTCTCGGCTCCGGATCCATGACCGCCGGCTGATTGCCGTGGCGCGCAAGATGACCGCCTAAACCAGCCTGAACGCGGCCGCGACCACCCGCCGCGCCTCGCTCCATAACTCGTATCGATCGAACTCTTCCTGGCGGGCCCAAGCGACTTCCGACACATCGTCTCCGGCCCTTGCCTCGCCGCCCACATGGCGTGCCACGAAATCCAGGATCGTGTAATGAAACTCAATCCGCCCCTGGGCATCGCGGTGGATGGAATCGGCATATCCGGCCAAGCTCAGCGGTCCGCACTCCAAACCGGTTTCCTCGCGCAATTCCCGCCGCGCCGTCTCTTGCGCCGTCTCGCCCAGCTCTTGCTTACCGCCCGGCAAGGACCATAACCCCACTCCCGGTGGCTTGCCGCGGCGAACCAGCAAAACCTCGTTGTTCTTGATCAACACGATGCCGATGCCGACTTTCGGAGCGGTGGGATAAACGAACATGCTTCCTCACCCCGCATTCACGGTTTCGATCGCATCGCGCTGATCGAACAGATTGAGCAAAATCCGCAAAGCTTGGCCACGCTCGCCTTCCAGCCTGGGGTCGCGCTGAAGCGTCATCACGGCATCCTGCCGCGCCATGGTCAGCAGGTCGTCATTTTCCTCCGGGTTCGCCAACCGGTAACCTGGCAAGCCGGATTGCCTGGTGCCCAAATATTCTCCCGCGCCGCGCAGGTGAAAATCCTCATCCGAGATCAGAAACCCATCTTCGGTATCGCGCAAGATCGAAAGCCGCCTGCGGGCGGTTTCGCCAATTTTGTCGTCATGCAACAGCAGACAGAAACTTTTCGCCGCGCCGCGCCCCACGCGCCCGCGCAACTGATGCAGTTGCGCCAGTCCGAAACGTTCCGCGTGCTCGATGACCATCACATTCGCTTCCGGCACATCCACCCCCACTTCGATAATCGTCGTGGCAACGAGAATTGTCTTGTTTCCCGTGGCGAACGCTCCAAGAGCCGCATCGCGCTCGGCGCTGTTCATCTGGCCATGAGCCATTGTCACCGCCGCGCCGAATTTACGTTGCAGCTCCGCAAAGCGCAGCTCCGTCGCGGTGATGTCCAGCGTCTCGGACTCCGAAACCAGCGGGCATACCCAATAGACTCTGCCCCCCGCCGCGATCGCCCGCGCGATGGCCTCCTCCACCTTCGGCAGATCGGACACCCGATGCATGGTGGTGGTGATCCTCTGCCGCCCTCGCGGTTTTTCGGTGATACGGGAGACATCCATCTCCGCCCAATGGGTCAGCAGCAGCGTTCGTGGAATGGGCGTGGCCGTCATCACCAGCAAATCAACGGCTTCTCCCTTGCTTCCCAAGGCCAAACGCTGATCCACGCCAAAACGATGCTGCTCATCGATCACCGCGAAACCGAGATCCTGAAACGCCACGCTCTTCTGGAAAATCGCGTGCGTGCCGATGAGAATGGGAATTGACCCATCCTTCACCCCGGTCAGGATCTCCCGGCGTCCGGCGGCCTTCACGCTGCCGGTCAGCAGCGCCACCGGCACGGGAGAGAGTTTTTTGAAGGTGGCGAAATGCTGCTGGGCCAGAATTTCCGTGGGGGCCATCATCGCCGCCTGGGCACCGGCCTCCACCGCGCGCAGGCAAGCAAGCAAGGCCACCAATGTCTTGCCAGACCCAACATCGCCTTGCAGCAGCCGGCGCATCCGGTGCGGGGCGGCCATGTCCGCGTCGATCTCCGCCAGCGCCTGTAACTGCCCGGCCGTTGGTTCAAACCCGAATTTCCTCAGCGCCACGGCTTGCAGCCGCCCATCCCCGGGCATGGAGCGTCCAACCTGCCGGCGCCGGCGCCCGCGTACCAGCGCGAAGGCAATCTGGCGCGCCAGCAACTCGTCATAGGCTAGCCGTTCGCGCGGTTGGCGGTCCGGCACGTCCTTGGGGGCGTGCAGCGCGCGCAGGGCCGCGCCAAAGCTTGGCCAACCGCGCTTGGCCAGAATGGTTTTGTCCTGCCACTCGGGAAAATCCGGCAACCGCGCCAGCGCCCCCAGGGCGGTTCTGCGCATGGTGCGGGACGTGATGCCCGCCGTCAGCGGCCAGATGGGCTCGATCCACGGAAACGCGGCCTCCTGCGCGCTGCTCGTCACTTGGTCCGGGTGGGCCATCACCAGCCGGTCCTGAAACTGCTCCAGCCTTCCCGCGATGATCAGCCTCGCCCCCACCGGAAACTGCGACAGCCGGGCGGCATGAAACAGCACAATTTCGGCAAAGCCGGTGCCGTCTGTGACCACCACCCGCCAGGGCTGACCCTTGCGGGCCGGGTCCTCGTGGCGCACCACCTCCACCCGCAACGTGGCCACCTGCCCGGGCCGGGCCTCGGCCAGACAAGGCGTCACGCGCCGGTCGATAAACTCCACGGGTAGATGAAACAGCACATCGCGCACACTCTCCCCATCCACCAGTTTGTTCATCAGCGCCGAAAGCCTGGGGCCAAGACCCGGCAGGGTGGAAAGGGACGCACGCAGCGGCAGCAAAATTTCAGTCGTCACGGGCTTAACTCTTGGCCAAACCCAACCTATACCGCAAGCCGTCATGACCGAAGACCAGAACGTGTCCCTGGATACCCGCCGCAAACGGCTGCTCTACCGTGCCAATCATCGCGGCACCTACGAGAACGACCTGATGATCGGCGGTTTCGTGAAAGCTCGAATCGCCGCGATGTCCGAGCAGGAGCTGGACGAGATCGAGGCCGTGATGGAATTTCCCGATGCCGAGTTGGCGGACTGGCTGACCGGGCGCAAGCCTATCCCCGGCTATGCCGACAGCCCGATGCTGCGGCGTATCCGCGAAGCGGCGCTGGCGGGTAAATGATCCCCGTTTACGGCGCGCCGGAGGGGGTGGACGCGCTGGTTTTGGTCCGGCGCCTGGGCGAACATGACGGCCCGGTGCTGCATATCGCGCGCGACGATGCGCGCTTGGCGGCACTTGCCGAGGAAATCGCCTTTTTCAGGCCGGAGATCGAAGTCATTTCCTTTCCGGCCTGGGATTGCCTGCCTTACGACCGCGTGTCCCCCAATGGTGCCTTGGTGGCGGAACGCATCTCGGCCCTGAGCCGCTTGCAGGCGGAGCCGGGCAAGAAGCGCATCGTTCTCACCACGGTCAATGCCGCCTTGCAGAAGGTCGCCCCCCGTTCCGCTCTGGCCGGGGCTGGTCTGAGCCTCGCCAAGGGGGAGAGCGTATCGTTGAGCGATGTCGCAACCTTCCTGGAGGCCGATGGCTATCGCCGCACCGGCATGGTGATGGATGCGGGCGAATTCAGCCTGCGGGGCGGCATTCTCGACGTGTTCCCCGCCGGGGCCAGCGCGCCGGTACGCATCGACATGTTCGGCGACGAGATCGAGAGCTTGCGTCATTTCGACCCGGAGAGCCAACGCTCCGGTGAGCCGCTCTTGCGGTTGGACTTTCATCCCGCCTCGGAATTGCCGCTGGATTCCGCTTCCGTCGCTCGCTTTCGCACCAACTGGCGCGAGCTGTTCGGCCCCAAGGCGGTGGAGGATGCGCTCTATGTCTCCATCTCCGAGGGCAGGCGCCATCCCGGCGCGGAGCATTATTTGCCGCTCTTTACCGAGAGCATGGAGACGCTCTTCGATTATGTGCCGGGGGCTTGCGTCAGCCTTGATCATCAGGCGCAAGCGGCCATCGAGGCACGGTTGGAACTGATCGCCGACCATGATGCGCAGCGCCGTCTGCCGCCCCGCGCGGGCGAGCCGATCTTCCGGCCCATCCCATCCGGCATGCTTTATCTGGACCAGGAAGGCTGGGACGACGCCCTGGCCAAGGGGCCGTGCTTTGGCTTCTCGCCCTTCATCAAGCCGGATGGCGCCGCCCAGGGCATCGAGATTGGCGGGCGTCCAGCGCCGATCCTGACCGGCCAGCAGGTCGCGGCCTTCGAGGCGTTCGCCGAGCTGAAAACCAAATGGGCCAAATCCGAGCGCACCGTCATCCTCGCCGCCTGGAGCTTCGGCTCCCGCGAGCGTTTGACGCTGATGCTCAAGGAGCACGGCATCTCTCCGTCCCGCCCGGTGGTCTCGGCGGACGAAGCACGCGCTCTGCCCTCCGGCACCGTGGCGCTCGCCGTGCTGCCCCTGGAGCGTGGTTTTGTCACCGATCGTTTGGCCGTGGTGGCGGAGCAGGACTTGCTCGGCTCCCGCATCGCCCGTCCGCCAAAGCGCAAGAAGCGCGCCGATCAGTTCATCGCCGACGCGACCGAGATCGAGGCGGGCGATCTGGTCGTGCATCAAGATCATGGCATTGGCCGTTATGAGGGGTTGGAGACCGTTACCGTCAACGGCGCCGCGCATGATTGCCTGAAACTGATCTATGATGGCGGGGACAAATTATTCCTGCCCGTCGAAAATATCGATCTGCTCTCCCGCTTTGGCAATGAAGGGGATGGCGTCACGCTGGACAAGCTGGGCGGCGCCTCCTGGCAGGCCCGCAAGGCCAAGGCGAAGAACCGCATCCAGGACATGGCGGCGGGTCTTATCCGTCTGGCCGCCGAACGCCAGATGCGCGAAGCCCCGCTGCTTGCCGCCGATGACGGCGCGTTCGCCGAATTCTGCGCCCGCTTTCCCTATACCGAGACCGAGGATCAGGCGAAGGCCATCGCCGATGTGCTGGAGGATTTCGCCACGGGCCGGCCGATGGACCGGCTCATCTGCGGCGATGTCGGGTTCGGCAAGACAGAGGTGGCCTTGCGCGCCGCCTTCGTCGCCGCCATGGCGGGCTCCCAGGTGGCGGTGGTGGTGCCGACCACGCTGCTCGCTCGCCAGCATTTCCGTTCTTTCTCCGCCCGGTTCGCGGGGCTGCCCATCAAGGTGGCGCAGCTTTCCCGCCTTGTCACGGCCAAGGAAGCGACGCAGGTCAAGGCCGGCCTCGCGGATGGCTCGGTGAGCATCGTTGTCGGCACCCATGCGGTGATGGCCCAGGGCATCTCCTTCTCCGATCTCGGGCTGTTGATCGTGGATGAGGAGCAGCATTTCGGCGTGAAGCATAAGGAACGGCTGAAAGAGCTGAAGGCCGACGTGCATGTGCTAACATTGACGGCCACCCCCATCCCGCGGACCTTGCAGCTAGCCCTCACAGGCGTGCGCGATCTCTCCCTCATCACGACCCCGCCGGTGGACCGTCTGGCCGTGCGGACCTTCATCATGCCGTTCGACAGCCTGGTGATCAAGGAAGCCATCGCCCGCGAGAAATTCCGTGGCGGGCAGATTTTCTGTGTCGTGCCGCGCATTGAAGATCTGGACCCCATGGCTGCCCGTCTGCGCGAAATCGTGCCGGAGATCCGCACCGTGATGGCGCATGGCCGGCTGGCACCGAGCGAGCTTGAACGGGTGATGACGGAATTTGGCGAGGGCAAATACGATATTCTGCTGGCCACCAACATTGTCGAGAGCGGACTGGATATGCCCGCCGTGAACACGCTCATTGTCTACCGCGCGGACATGTTCGGCCTCGCCGGTCTGTACCAGCTTCGCGGCCGCGTGGGGCGTGGCAAGCAGCGTGGCTATGCGTATCTGACCTGGCCCCCGCATCACCGCTTGTCCGCCGCGTCGGAAAAACGGCTGGAAGTGATGCAGACGCTGGATACGCTGGGGGCTGGTTTTACCCTGGCGTCTCACGATCTCGACCTGCGTGGGGCGGGCAATCTGCTCGGCAATGAGCAATCCGGCCATATCCGCGAGGTCGGCATCGAGCTGTATCAACAGATGCTGGAAGACGCGGTCAACGATCTGCGCGCCCAGAACAAGCAGGCCCAGAAGATCGAGCGTGACTGGACGCCCAACATCAATCTCGGCCTGCCGGTGCTCATCCCCGAAACCTATGTCGCGGATCTGCCTGTCCGGCTTGGTCTCTATCGGCGCATCAGCGCCCTGGCCTCGGATGCCGAAAGCGAGGCCCTGGCCGCCGAACTGGTGGACCGTTTCGGCCCCATCCCGTCCGAGGTGGAAAATCTGCTCTCCATCGTGGCGCTCAAGCGCGCTTGCCGCGAGGCGAATGTCGAGAAGCTGGATGCCGGGCCGAAAGGCATGGTGGTGAGTTTCCGCAAGAATGATTTTGCCAACCCCGCCGGGTTGATCCGATGGATCGGCACCAAGGGCGGCCTCGTGAAGCTCCGCCCGGACCAGAAATTGTCCCTGGTGCGGGAGATGGATGTCGCCACGCGCATGGCCTTCGCGCGGGACCTTCTTGGAAATCTTGCCAGGATCGCCAAATCACCAGCATCCTGAGCATAAAGGAGCGATATCATGGATCTCGGATTGAAGGGAAAGCTGGCACTGGTTTCGGGCAGCACCGCGGGCATTGGCCATGCCATCGCGGCGCGGCTGGCGGCGGAAGGCGCGCGCGTGATCGTGAATGGCCGCCGCCAGGAGGCGGTGGACGAAGCCGCCGCCGCCATCGAGCCTGGAATGGGCGGCGAGGTTCTGGGGTTCGCGGGCGATCTCACCCGCCCGGACGTGGCCGAGGCGCTGGTCGAGCGTTTTCCAGATATTCAGGTGCTGGTGAATAATCTGGGTATTTTCGAACCCAAGCCCTTTGAGGAAATCCCCGATGAGGATTGGCGCCGCTTTTTCGAGGTGAATGTGCTCTCCGGCGCCCGGCTGGCGCGTCTGGTCCTCCCCGCCATGAAGGCGGCCAATTGGGGGCGAATCATCTTCATTTCCTCCGAGAGCGCCATTCAGATCCCGGTGGAAATGATCCATTACGGCATGACCAAGGCCGCCGAGATCGCCGTTGCGCGTGGCTTGGCGGAATCGGTGGCTGGCACGGGCATCACCGTGAACAGCGTGTTGCCCGGCCCCACCCGTTCACGCGGGGTGGATGAATTTATCCGGCAGCTCTCCGGTGGTCAGAGCTTCGAGGATTTTCAGGACGATTTTTTTCGTACCGCGCGGCCCAGCTCGGTCATCAAGCGTTTCGCCTCCACGGAGGAAGTGGCCGCCATGGTCGCCTATGTGGCCAGCACAGCGGCCTCCGCCACCACTGGGGCCGCCTTGCGGGTGGATGGCGGGGTCGTCCGGAGCGCTTTTTAGCGCCTGAAAACAGTTTGTCCTCAAGCCCCTCTCCGGCGCTTCGGGCGGATTGGGCCGGTTGCTAAAAAGGTCCAACTTTTGGGGCGTTTTTTGTAAAACGCCCCAAATCCTGGACAACATCTAGGCGTTCCAATCGGTTGCTTGGACAAGACCGAAGCCCAAGAGACGGATTTTCACTTCTACAATGTTTTCCAGTAAGCGGCGGCGCAGCTCACGGCGGAAGGGGTATCGGGATGGTCCTGAGCCTGCTTCGCGGCCTCGCCATCGCCCGTGGCAAAGCTCTGCCCGACGGAATTGATCACATCATGCACCGGGCCGGAGTTGGTTCCGGTGATGTTCTGCGCGGTCTGGCTGACATTATGCTTTTCCAGCGCCTGGCAGACATTGGCGCTGCCGCCAGCGGCCATCGGCACGATGAAAAACACCGCAACCGCAATGACGATGACACCGATGATAGCGATCCCTGATTTCATTCCTGTTCCCCAAATTGTTGAAGATCCCTTTCCAAGCAATTGCTTTTCCAGGCACCTGAAGGCGATTTGGGGCGGGTTTCCCGTTCCGCAAATAAAATCGGCTTAAGCCTATGGTTAACTGCTCAGCGCACGGCCATTTTCGAGAAAAGATTGATCACCAGAACCCCGGCCATGATCAGCGCCAACCCGAAAATCCCTGGCAGGTCAACCGCTTGGCGGTAATAGAAATACCCCACCGCCACGATCAACACGATGCCGAACCCGCACCAGAGCGCATAGGCGTAGCCAAGAGGCATCAGCTTCACCACCTGGGCAAGCGTGAAAAAACTGATGCAATAGCCGAGAATCACCACAGCCGAGGGCAGGGGGCGGGTGAAACCGTCGCATAGTTTGAGCGCGGAGGTCGCTGTGACCTCACTGACAATGGCGATGGCCAGGAGCAGATAGGCCACCATCAGAAGTCAGAGCAGCGGCCGTTTTTTTCCCAGTCACCGTAGCGGGTGGGCTCTGGTCCCTTTGGCCCGCCGATTTCCTTCGGCGGTTGGCGCGTATCCGGCTTCAGCGTCACGGCGGGTTCAGGTTTGGCGGTTTCGGTTTTATCTTCCATGGGCGGAGTTTACGCCCAAAAACCGGGAAGGAAAGTAGGGCCCGTTTAACTTTGAAGCCAATCAAACGGGCTGATTTGAAGATCAGCTATCTGTAAATACTTTTGGTTCAAGTTCAGTTGCGACCTTGTCCCAGTCTGGTTCCTTGAAATTAGAGATGGCCGCGTAATAATCTATCGTTTCGTCAATACCGAGAGTCACCGGAAAATTTCTATAAAGCGCTGGATTCAACGTCTGCGGGTTCACAAAACCACCAAGGAAATTAGCGAATGCGCCCATGAACGGAATGAGCCTGCCCTCGGTGCCGCCTAAAATCGCGGTTTTGCCGAAATGCCAGGTTTCGTTCCAATGCGCCGATGTATATGAAATAGATTGCCGTTTTGTGTTATTGACGTTGGCGATGACAAACCGCGCCGTTTGTTCGCTCGCGGGCTGTTTGTAGCGCATAAGCCAGCCATTCACCTTATTTACGGCGATACCGTAATAATCGGATGAGCCCTTCGTCGCTTGGTCGATACGCTCTCGGGGTGTCTTGTCGTTTCCGTTACACATCCAGCACAGCCTCCTCGTGGTTTTGATGATATCGGCCAGACATCACAACCTCTGATTTAGAACGATTGGGCCTTTTCGTCGATGTTCAACAAGCCATCAATTGCCATATCGTTCTATTGCTGCCCTTGCGTCTTCGCCTGCATCAGCCGTTGCTCGTCGATCTGCCGCCAGGAGGCTCCCTCCGGAGCATCGGCGAGAGATTGCTTGAACAGCGACAAAGCCTCGGGCGTAATGCCGCCCGCCTGTTCGGTCAGCGCCTCGGCCAGATAAGCCTGCCCTTGGCTGGCATCGGCCGAGTTGGGCTCGACCTTGGCCAGATGCGCGCGCAACAGCGCGATGATCTGTTCAAGCCGTTGCGCCGCCGCTTTCTGCTGGGCCTCCCAGCGCGCATGCGGTTCGGAAGGCACGTACCAGCTATTGTCTGGCCAATAGAGAGCAAATCCGCCGATTGGCAGAGCGGCCAGCAGCATGATCAGCAGCAGCTTGGCGCTGCCGCCGGTGGGCTGAACAGGCAAGGCATCGGCAGCCAGCAGCCGCCGCTCGATCTCCAGCCGCGCGCCCGCATGCTCCGCGATGTCGATGCGCCCATCCTCAAGATCCCGGTCCAACTCGGTGAGTTGGGCCCGGTGAAGAGCCATCGCGGCGTCGCGCCGTTCGCGCAGCTTGCGCGGTTGATGAAAAACGAGCAGCAGCGGCAGGGTCAGTATCAGGGCCAGCACCGCCATCAGGATCAAGGTCATTTCAGCAACTCATCCAGCCGGGCCTGTTCGGCCTCGTTTAAGGGGGCCACGGGCTGGCCGCGGCCGCGCCGGCTCATCCAAAAGACCAGGAAACCAACAATCAGGGCCACGAAGGGCGAGGCATAAAGCAGCCAGGTCAATGGTGAGACAGGTGGTTTCAGAAGCACGAAAATACCATAGCGCTTCACCATGTAATCCATGATCTGCTTGTCCGGCGCGCCCTTTGCCACTTGCTGGCGGATGATTCCACGCAATTGCTTGGCCAATCCAGCCGAAGATTCCTCGATGCTTTCATTCTGGCAGACCAGGCAGCGCAATTGATCGCCAATGGCCTCGGCTCTGTTCTCCTGCGCCTGGGTCAGGGTCACGCCGTCTCGCGCCACCATGTCCTGTGCCAGGGCGAAGCCGGGAACCAGCAGCAGAATGAGCAGAAAACGCGGAATCCTCATGAATATTGCCTGAATAGCGGCATGATCTCGCGGTCCAGAACCATTTTGGTCAAGGCGCCAGCATAACGCAGCCGCACGATGCCGGTTTTGTCGATGAAATAGGTCTCCGGCACGCCGTAAACCCCCCAATTGATGGCGGTCAGGCCTGATTCGTCGCTGGCGACGCGGCGGTAGGGATTGCCATAGGCTTTCAGATAAGCAGCCAGATCGTCTGGATGGTCCTGATAGGCGATTCCCCAGATGGTCATTCCGGAATCGGCCAATTGCCTCAATATCGGCGCTTCCTCCCGGCAGGGAGCGCACCAGGAGGCAAACCAGTTCACCAGCATCGGTTTCGCGGGACTCAGCAGATCTGTGTTGGAGAATCCCTGGCTCCCATCCGCACCGGGAAGGGTGAAAGCGGGGGGGCGTTTGCCGATCAAGGGTGAAGGCAAGGCATGCGGATTATACTCGTCATCCTGCATGCGGCGCAGAATGGTGTAAAATCCAGCTCCGCCCGCCACGGCCACGGCCAGGGGCACTCCAAACAGCAGACGCCGGCGCAAGGGAGACATTAAACAGCCGCCCTGCCGCCGGGAACCCGCTTGCGAAACGGCGCGCCGACACGCAAGCGCCGGTCGGACAAAGAGCAAAAACCGCCCAGCGCCATGATCAGCCCACCAAACCAGATTTCCGGCGCGCCCGGATGACGGTTCAGGCGCAATTCAGCCCCGCCATCATGTTCATCGGCGAAGACCGCGTATACATCCTGAAACCCATTGGTGCGGATGGCCGCGTCACTGGTGATGGTGTGCTGCGCGGTGAAAAATCTGCGGCTGGGATGCAGGGTCATGACGGTGCGGCCATGATTGCTGACCACCACATCCGCCACGCGCTGGGAATAATTCGGCCCCGGCGCGTCATGAATATCCTTCAGTGTCCAGCTATAGCCGCCAAGCTCGGTGGATTGGCCAGGCTGAAGTACGATGACTTTCTGCGTGGCGAGAGTCATCGCCGCGATGCCGATCACCGACACACCGAAGCCGATATGCCCCAGCGCCGCGCCGATGGATGCTCGCGGCAAGGAGAACAACCGCGTCAATGCCTGGCCCGGTGGCCCGCGGAACAGCCTGATACGGCCAGCCAGATCCGTCAGGGCGGACATGATCACCCAGGCACCGCCGGCCAGCCCCAGGGCGGCTATCAGATGCCTGGTTGCGGCGAGGCTGATAAATACCAGCACGGCAACCGCCCCGGCGAGCCAGAGGCGCTGCAACACCGGCAACAAGTCGGCGCGTTTCCAGGGCAGCATCGGCCCCACCCCCATCGCCAGAATGATCGGTCCGGCCAGCGGCAGCACCGTCTGATTGAAGAAGGGCGCGCCGACGGAAAGCTGAATGCCAAACAGCAGATCGGCAAAGGGAGGATAGAGCGTGCCGGTAAACACCACCGCCGCGATGGCGCACAGGAAGATATTGTTCAGGATCAAAGCGCTTTCCCGGCTGATCGGGGCATAAATGCCACTGGCCGCCAGCACCGGCGCGCGAACGGCGAAAAGCAGCAGCGATCCGCCAATGGTGATGGCCAGCAGCACCAGGATGAACAGCCCCTGGTCCGGCGCCGCCGCGAAACTATGCACGGAGTTCAGAATGCCCGAGCGCACCAGGAACGTGCCGGAAAGCGAGAGCGAGAAGGTTGCGATCGCCAGCAGCACCGTCCAGGCCTTCAGCGCCTCGCGCTTCTCGACAACGATGGCGCAATGCAGGAGCGCCGTGCCGGTAAGCCACGGCAGAAGCGCTGCATTTTCCACCGGATCCCAGAACCAAAACCCGCCCCAGCCCAACGTGTAATAGGACCACCAGCTTCCCAGCGTTATGCCGCCGGTCAGGAAGCACCAGGAGAGCAACGCCCAGGGCCTTACCCAGCGGCCCCAGGCGGCGTCGATCCGCCCTTCGATCAGCGCCGCGATGGCGAAGGCAAAGGCAACCGAAAAGCCGACATAGCCCGTGTAGAGAACCGGAGGATGGAAGGCGAGGCCAGGGTCCTGCAAAATCGGGTTCATGCCCGCTCCGTTCGCCGGCGGCGGCCAGATGCGGGTGAAGGGATCGGACACCGCCAGGGTGAACAGCAGAAACCCGCAGGAAACCAGCCCCAGCACGCCCAGCACGCGTGCGCGCAAGGAGGCGGGCAATTGCCGCCCACCCACCGCCACGGCCGCGCCGCAGAGCGAGAGAATCAGGCACCAGAGCAGGATCGAACCGTCGTGATTGCCCCATACGCCAGTGATCCGATAGAGCAGCGGCGTGGCCGAGGAGGAGAAATCGGCGATATTCTCGACCGTGAAATCCGATACCACCCCGGCCCAGACCAGGGCCAGGAAAGAGAGCAGGATCGCGGTGAAATGCAGCAATGTCAACACGGGCGCGGCGGCCAGGGCGCGTGGGTCCCGCAGCGTGGGGCCCGCGATGCCGACCACCCCTTGCGCGCAGGCGATCGCCACCGCCATGGCCAGACAGAAATGGCCGAGTTCGGGAATCATGTGTTGCCCTTTACCTTCATATCGTCCCAGGCGCTGGCATTTGGCGGCGGGCCAAAACGCGGATCCCATTTGCCGCTTTCCTTCAACGCCTGTTCGACATCCTTGGGCATATAATCCGCCCCATGCTTGGCCAGCACCTCATCGGCCACGAAGCCTCCACCTGGCCTCATTGACCCGATGGCCACAACCCCTTGCCCCTCGCGGAACAGATCCGGCAACACGCCGGTGAAAGCCACCCGCACCGCCGCGCGCCCATCGGTCACGGCGAAATGCGTGGTCGGTATGCCATTGGTCACGCTGGTGGAAACGGTGCCCACTTCGACGATTCCGCCCAGCCGGAAGCTTCGCCCTGGCGGCGGCGGCTTGGCCTCCACCTGCCGGGGAGAGAGAAAATAAGTGAGGGAGGATGAAAAAGCCGCCAGCCCAAGCGCCACCGCGCCGCCCAGGCAGACAAGACAGGCCAGCACCAGATAGAGCCGCCGCCGCTTGGGGGTGCGCATGCTAAAGCTGCTCGGCCTGGGCAAGGCGTCGGCGGGCGCGGCGATAGCGCGCATAGGTCAGCCACGCCACACCCGCCAGCAAGATCACCGTGACACCGTAAGCCCCGTTGACGAAGGGCCAGACATTAATGGGTTGCACGGCCGGGTTCATGGCTCACACTCCGCCGAGGCACGCAACAAGGCCGCGATCTTGCGCTCCGAAATCGCCGCCGACATGCGCGCCACCACTAATGTAACGAAGGTGAGGTAAAACCCCACCGAGGCGATCAGCAGTGGATAGAGCATGGTGATATAGATTTTCGACCCACCCGTTATGGAGATGGTGTTACCCTGGTGCAGGGTGTTCCACCATTGCACGGAGAATATGATGATGGGCAGATTCACCGCCCCAGCCAGGGCCAGGATGGCCGCGGCGCGATAAGCATGGGTCTTGTTATCGAAGGCCCGAATAAGCGCGATATGGCCAAGATAAAGAAAAAACAGGATCAGCACGGAGGTCAGCCGGGCATCCCATACCCAATAGGCTCCCCACATCGGCTTGCCCCAGAGGGAGCCTGAGATCAGGCACATCGCGGTGAAGACGGCACCGACAGGGCCGATTTCCTCCGCCGCGATGTCCGCCAGCGGATGGCGCCAGACAAGAGACAAGAAGGAGCAAACCGCCAGCGCGGCATAGCCGGCCATGGCCACCCAGGCGGCGGGCACATGCACATACATGATGCGCGAGGCGTCTCCCTGCTGCCAGTCCGCCGGGGCGAACCAATAACCCCACACGATGCCAGTCACGGTCAGAATAAGCGAAAACGCCGTGAGCCAGGGCAGGGTCGGGCGCGCGACGCGCTGAAACCGCCCAGGATTGGCGAGATAATGAAACCATCCACCGCTTCGGGCTGTTCTGGCTGGAGACAGGACGTTTTCCTTCATGCGCGCAACTTATGTCAGCGTGCGGTAAATTTGAAGCGGTGTGAAAATTGGTTACAGTTCTTGGCATGAGCTATTGGCTGATCAAATCCGAACCAGACGCGTTTTCCTGGGATGAACAGGTCAAGAACGGCGTCGAGCCCTGGACGGGCGTGCGCAACCATCTCGCCAAACGGCATCTCAAGGAGATGCGCAAGGGCGACCGGGCCTTTTTCTACCATTCCAATGTCGGCAAGGAGATTGTCGGCATCGTGGAGGTGGCGCGGGAAGCCTACCCGGACCCGACGGCCGAAAGCGGGGACTGGGTCTGTGTGGACATGAAAGCCATCGAGACCCTGGCCAAGCCGGTCACGCTCGCGGCGATCAAGGCGGATCCGAGATTCAAGGAACTCGCCTTGGTGAAATATTCGCGCCTGTCGGTTTCCCCGGTCGACGCCGCGCACTGGGAGATGCTCTGTGAGATGGGAGGCCTAAAATGAGTGAGTCGGCGATCCTGGCCGGGGGCTGCTTCTGGTGTCTGGAGGCAGCCTATGACGAGTTGGAGGGGGTGGAAAAAGTGCAGTCCGGCTATGTCGGTGGGCATGTGGAGAATCCCAGCTACAAGCAAATCTGCACCGGCACCACCGGCCATGCCGAGGCTGTGAGGGTGGATTATGACCCTTCGGTGATTTCCTACGAGGATCTGCTGCGGGTGTTCTTCACGATCCACGACCCCACGATGCTGAATCGGCAGGGCAATGATATCGGCCCGCAATATCGCTCGGCCATCTTTTATACCACGCCAGCACAGCAAGCCGCGGCCAAGGCGGCGGTTGCGGAATTTACCACCGTCTGGGGCAAGATCGTCACCGAGATCACGCCGTTGAGCATGTTTTGGCCGGCCGAGCCCGAGCATGAGGATTATTTCGTGCGCAATCCCTGGTCCGGCTATTGCCAGGCGGTGATCGCCCCGAAAATCGCCAAGCTGCGCAAGGGCTTCAGGGACAGGCTGAAAAAACACGCCTGACCGACATTTCCACCGCGAGCGGTGGGGCTAGAGCAGCACGTGCCCCACCTGGTTGCGCCCTTCATCCTTGATCTGATTCAGCACCCTGTCCGCCGCGCTGATCAGCAGCGCCGGCGTGGGCGATTGAGACTTGGCGCAGGCCACGCCGACGCTCACCGTGACTGGCATGGCCATGCCAGGAATCACCCGGCGCTCGATGGCCATGCGGATCCGCTCGGCCACGAGCTTGGAATCCAGTACGCCCGCGCGCAGCATCACCATGAAGGTGTCCCCGCCATAGCGGCCAGAAATATCCGTGTCGCGCAAGGAGTGGCGGATTTCCGCCGCGACCTCATGCAGCACGAAATCGCCCATTGCCACCCCCATGCTCTCGTTGATCGAGGCCAGGTGATCGACATCGATCAACAGCATGCTGAGCGATGAGCCCATGCTGGCGGCGGCGCATTCCAGATGCGCCAGTTCCATGATCGAGGCGCGGTTCCACATGCGGGTCAGTTCGTCGATGGTACCGCGCCGCTGCTGTGTGTCATGGGTCTGGATCAGCGTATCCTGGAAACTATTCTGGCCACGGCGGCTTAGCTCCCGTTCCACGATCACCGCCAGATCCTGCAATGTCTCCTGCTCGCTTCGGCTCAATTGCCGTGGCAGCGTGTCCATGACGCTCAACACGCCGACGGTGGAGCGTGTGCCGCTATGGAGAGGCTGGCCGGCATAAAAACGGATGAAAGGCGCGCTGCCGACCAGTGGATTGGCGGCAAAGCGCGCATCCGCCATCAGGTCCGGCACCACCATGGTATGATGCTCCTTGATGGTCTGGGCGCAGATGGACCACGACCGGTCGATATGCCCCACCGTGACCCCAAAGCTGGATTTGATCCATTGGGCGTCTTCCGTGATGAAGCTGATCATCGCCACGGGGGCTTGCAGCACCCGGGCCGTGAGTCTGGTGATACGATCGAAGCGTTCTTCCGCCGGGGTGTAGAGCAGCTTCAGCGCATGCAGATCCCGCAAGCGCTGAGCCTCGCCCAGGCTGAAATAACCATCCGCTGCGGACACACAAACCCCTGTCATTGAGGGTGATTTAGCACACAACCGTAAGCTGTAAGCAAGCTGATTACTGTACGCCCTTCAGTATAATTAACTCTTCGTTACGTGGTGCCGGGTGGCCGCCCTGGCTGCCCGGCACCGGGAAAGGGCTATTCGGCGGCCTTGGCCGCGCCGCCCGCCAGGGCCGCGCGCACGCCCGCCGCATAGGCCGGATCGACCTTGGCGAACTGCTCAAGCTGACGCTCGACGATGAACGCGGGCACGCCATCCATCGCCGCGGCGATATTGCCAAACAAGCGCTGCTTTTGCGCCGCGTCGAAGAGCTGGAAAAGCGCGCGGGGCTGGCTGTAATCGTCATTGTCCACGCGATGGTCATAACGCCCCGCCGCGCCGGAAATGGGCAGAGGCGGCTCTTTTTGAGACGGGTCCTCCTTGGGGCCGTTGAAGCTGTTCGGCTCGTAATAGGCATCGCCCACCTTGGGTGCGTCGAAACGCATGGCGCCGTCCATATGATAATGATGCACCGGGCATTTCGGCCGGTTGACCGGCAACGCCTCATAATGGGTGCCAACGCGGTAACGATGGGCATCGGCATAAGAGAAGATGCGGGCTTGCAGCATCTTGTCCGGAGAAAAGGAAATGCCGGGCACCACGTTCGAGGGTGAGAAGGATGCCTGCTCCACCTCGGCGAAATAATTCGCCGGATTACGGTTCAGTTCCAGAATACCGACATCGATGCAGGGATAATCCGCGTGCGGCCAGATTTTCGTGAGGTCGAAGGGATCGTAGGAGGTTTTGCCCGCCTCGGATTCGGGCATGATCTGCACCTGCATCTTCCAGCGCGGGAAGGTCTTCGCCTCGATGGCGTTGTACAAATCGCGCTGGGAGCTTTCGCGGTCTCCGGCCACCACCTGGGCGGCTTCCTCATTGGTCCAGAATTCATGACCCTGCATGGTCTTGAAATGGAACTTCACCCAGAACCGCTCATTGCGCGCATTGATGAGGCTATAAGTATGCGAACCATACCCGTTCATGTGGCGATAGCCGCGCGGTAATCCGCGATCGGACATCAAGATGGTGACCTGGTGCAGGCTTTCCGGGCTCAGGGACCAGAAATCCCACATCGCGGTGTTGGAGCGCAGGTTGGTGACGGGGTGGCGCTTCTGGGTATGGATGAAATCGGGGAATTTCAGCGCGTCGCGGACAAAGAAAACCGGCGTGTTGTTGCCGACCAGGTCCCAATTGCCTTCCTCGGTGTAGAATTTCATGGCGAAACCGCGCACATCCCGTTCGGCGTCGGCGGCGCCGCGTTCGCCCGCCACGGTGGAAAAGCGCAGCAGCAACTCAGTCTCGGCACCGGGCCGCAGAACCTTCGCCTTGGTGTATTGTGAAATATCGCCGGTGATGGTGAGCCTGCCATAGGCGGCCGAGCCCTTGGCGTGGACCACGCGCTCGGGAATCCGCTCGCGGTTCTGATGCGCTAGTTTTTCCAGCAACTGGAAGTCCTGCAGGAGCACGGGGCCGTGCGCTCCCGCGGTTTCGGAGTTCTGATTATCCGCAACCGGCATGCCGCCGGTCGTGGTCAGGCGGGCCGGGGTTTTAGGGTTTTCATAAGTCATGTGGCTGCTCCTTTCGTTGTGAAGCGAGACTGAGCCAGACGAAATAATAGGTATAGTCGATTTTAATTATTTTCTTGAAAGGTAAAACCTATTAAAAAGCCCCGATGGCTCTGAAACCTCTGGCGGGAACGTCGCTCCGTGACTTGGAATATGTGGAGGCGGTTGCCGAACTCAAGCATTTTGGCAAGGCGGCGGCGCGCTGCAATGTCAGTCAGCCGGCACTTTCCGAACAGGTCCAGAAACTTGAAGGACGCCTCGGCGTGACGATTTTCGAGCGCGGGCGCCGCCAAGTGTCGCTGACACAAGCCGGCGAACGGATCGTGGAGCAAATCGGGTTGGTTTTGTCGGCGGCACGGGATTTATTCGCGCTTGGCGCGCATGGCGATGTCTTGAGCGGAGCGCTGCGGATCGGCGCCATCGAAACGCTGGGGCCTTATTACCTGCCATTTCTGCTGCAATTGCTGAAGGCGGAAAAGCCGGAGCTGGACCCCCGCCTGGGAGAGGGACGCACGGCGGCGCTGGCCGAGGGGCTGCGCCATGGGCGCTTCGATGCCATCATCACGGCTGGTCCCGATATGCCGGGCATGGCCAGTCAGCCGCTTTTCTTCGAACCTTTTTTGCTGGCGGTGCCGCCAGGGCATGGCTTGGCGCGGCGCGGGCGGATCGACCTAAAGCAACTGCCCTTGGGTGAATTGCTGCTGCTGGAAGAAGGGCATTGTCTGCGCGACCAGGCGCTGGCCCTGTGCGGCGCCGCGCCAAGGGCCATGCGTCATTCCACCAGCCTGGAAACGCTTTGGCACATGGTGGCGGCGGGGGAGGGGATTTCACTTCTGCCCGCCCTGGCGCTGGCGGCGCGGCCGGATTTGCGCGCCAGGGTCAGCGTGCGTGGCCTTGAGGAGGATGCCGGGCGCTGGCTGAGCTTGAGCTGGCGCATTTCCGACCCGCGCGAGGCGCGTTTTCGCGAACTGGCCGCGTTGCTGAGCGCGCATCCACCGCCTGGGCTGACAAATTCTTAAGGACGCCATGAACGGAGGGGGCGCTGGGAAGCGCCCCCTCCGCGTTGTTTTTAAAACCCTTCCAGCACGATCTTGCCGACAGTGTTGCCGCCCTCCAGCGCCGCATGGGCGCGGATCAGGTTGGCGGCGTTGATGGGGCCGTAATTCTCGGTCATCGTCGTTTTCAGCGTGCCGTTATCGACGAGATGCGCGATGGCCTCCAGCGTGCGGTGTTGAATGCTCATGTTGGGCGTATGCAAAATGCCGCGCGTGAACACATATTCCGTATGCAGCGTGGCGCTCTTGCGGATCAGCGGTGAGACGTTGAGTTCCCCGGCATTGGATTCGATGATGCCGACGGCCCCTTCCGGGGCCAGCAGATCGACGAGCTTGTGGAAATGCTGCTTCACGTGCGCCACGCACAGAATATGCCCGGGCGGTGTCAGCCCCGCCTGGAGGATCTGCGCGCCGAGATCGTGGTGATGATTTACGATATGATGCGCGCCGAGGGAGCGGCACCATTCCGCCGTATCGGGGCGGGAGGCGGTGGCGATCACCGTCATGTCGGTGAGCTGAGAGGCAAACTGGATGGCCATGGACCCCACACCGCCGCCAGCACCCACCACCAGCAGCGTGCCGCCATGGGGCTGGTCACGCGGGATGCGGAAACGCTCAAACAGCATTTCCCAGGCGGTCAGCGCGGTCAGGGGCAGGGCGGCGGCGGCGGCGAAGCTCAGGGTCTTTGGCTTATGGCCGGCAATGCGGTCATCCACCAGATGAAACTCGGCATTGGTGCCTGGCCGGTCTGGAACACCAGCGTAAAACACTTCATCGCCCACCGAAAAATTCTGCACTTCCGGGCCGATGGCGCGCACGATGCCAGCGGCATCGAACCCCAGCACACGCGGTTCTCCCAGAGGCTCGTTGGATTGACGGATCTTGGTGTCGACCGGATTGACCGAAACGGCCTTGACCTCGACCAGAAGGTCGTGATGCCGGGGCACGGGCACGGGCAAATCAATGTCTTCGAGCGCGTTCGGCTCGGTGATGGGGCGGGAATGGGTAAAGGCAACGGCTTTCATCGAAGGTCTTTCACTTTGGGGTGATCGGCTATCTGTAAGGTATGATTGGCATGGATCAGCCGATGCGCAACAGGCCCGTGCCCTCGCTAGCCAGCCATGCGGTGGCGGCAAGCCTGTGCGGGGTAAGCTGCTCAGTCAGAAGCCAGAATTGCGGTCCGTGATTCATATGCCGCAGATGGGCCACCTCGTGCGCCACCACATAATCCTGCACGAAATCAGGGGCGCAGACCAGCCGCCAGCAAAAGGCCAGCGTGCCATCCGGCGCGCAACTGCCCCAGCGCGAGCGTGTGTCCTTGATACGCACTGTCTTGGGATGCAGGGCCGCGCGCTGGGCGGTGAGGACCGCCATGGCGGTCAGGCGCTGGCGGGCCAGACGCTTCAGGCAATCGGCCACCCGCCGGGCGAGGAATTCCGGCTGTCCCGTCACGAAGATTTTTTCGTTTTCGATCCAGGCGCCGCCACGACCGCTCTGGAGATGCACGATCTCGTGCGGTTGCCCCCGCACGGGCACCATGGCGCCCGGGCGCAGCGCCAGGGGGTGGGGCAGGGCCTCCAGCTTCTCATTCACCCATTCCTCATGGGCGTGCAGCAGCGCCAGCCCGGCCCGGCGCGAAGCTCGTGGGGGCAGGGTGATCACCACCCCCTGGGCCGGATCGATCCTGAGCGAAACCCGCCTGGCCCGCGATGAGCGCCTGAAGGCCACCGCCACCAAGGCCCCCCGCACGGGCACCATTTCCGTGGTCAAGGGCTCGGTGCTCATGCCGGGCGGCGGCGGGGCATCCGGCCCGGCCAATCCATGATGTGATGTTCAAGCGGCCCGGCCTGGCGTTCATCGACACAGCGCCCCGCCACGGAGGCTCCCGCCTCCACCACGCTTTCAGCCCGGCCGCTGCGCAACGGGTGCCAGGGGGGCAGATCCTTACCCTCGCGCAGCAGCCGGTAGGCACAGCTCGGTGGCAGCCAGTCCATCTTCTCCAGGCGCCTGGGGGTGAGCTTCACGCAATCGGGCACCTTGGTCTTGCGATTGGGATAATCCCGGCACCGGGCGGTTTTGAGGTCCAGCAGGCGGCAAGCGACATTGGTGAAGGAAATTTCATCAGTCTCATCGTCGCGCAGCTTGTGCAGGCAGCAGCGCCCGCACCCATCGCAGAGCGATTCCCACTCCGCCCGGCTCATCTCCGTCAATGCCTTGGTGCGCCAGAATCCCATGTTTACAGCATAGCCGAGCTTGGTGTTCCGCGCCATGGCGGGCGGAACATGACAAGTTGGTTGAGCGCCCGCTGGCCCCGTTGCGGCGGCGCGGGCGGGCATGGCAGGATCGGCCCATGTTAAGACGCATGATGTTGGCTGGTCTGGGCGGCGCCCTGGCTTTGCCCCGGGCAAGCTGGGCGGCGCAAAGCTTTCCGGCGTTTCTGGCGCAATTGCGGGCCCGGGCCCGCTCGGCGGGGATTCCCGCTTCCGTGGTGCAGGCGACCACGGCGAATCTGGTGCCCAACCAGAAAGTGCTGAAACTGGACCATCATCAGCCGGAATTCACCCTCACCTGGTCGCAATATTCCAGCCGCGTGCTGAGCCAGACGCGCATCGACACCGGCCAGCGGAAATACCAGAGCACGAGCAGCCTGCTGGCGGCCGTGACCAGCCGTTTTGGCGTTTCCGCCCCGGTGATGCTCGGCATTTGGGGGTTGGAGACGAATTTCGGCGCCAATCAGGGCGATTTCAACGTGATCGATGCGCTGACCACCCTGGCCTGGGACCGGCAAAGCCATTATTTCGGTACCGAAGCCATCAAGGCGATGAAGATCGTGGCGATGGGCGATGCGCCGGTCTCGAATTTGCTCGGCTCCTATGCGGGGGCCATGGGGCAGCCGCAATTCATGCCCAGTACCTATCTCACCACGGCGGTGAGCTTTTCAGGGCATGGCGCGCCGGATATTTGGCATTCCGATGCCGACTCGCTGGCTTCCATGGCCAATTATCTCGCCAAGGCAGGCTGGCACGATGGCGAGCCGTCCTCGGAAGCGGTGCTGGCCCCCGGCGGTCTCAATCCCAAGCTTACCGGGCGCAAGGAAGTGAAGACCATCGGATACTGGGAAAAGCTTGGTGTGCAGCGCCTGCCGGGAGCGGCGCGGCTTTCCTCCGCCACGCCCGCGGCCCTGCTGCTGCCTGATGGCGCAGGCGGGCAAGCGTTTTTGGTGTATCAGAATTTCAACGTCATTCGGCGCTATAACCCGTCCGATTTTTACGCGCTGGCCGTCGGCGCGCTCGGGCGGGCGATTCTGTCATGACCAGCCGGCTCCTCCTGGGGCTATGCACAATTCTGGCGGGGTGCGTGCCGCATACCCCGCCGCCATCCCCAGGGCCGGTCACCTATACGATCGGCAACCCCTATCAAGTGGGGGGGGAATGGCGCTACCCGCGCGACTTCAACAGTTACGATGTCACCGGGCTGGGGGTCGTCATCCGGCATGGCGATGGTGCCTACACCGCCGATAACGAGCTTTACGATCCAAACGGGCTGATGGCCGCCAGCCCCGTATTGCCGCTGCCCAGCATCGTGACCGTCACCAATCTGGTCAATGGTTATTCTGTGCGGGTGCGGGTGAATGAGCGGGGGCCGAACATTCCCGGCCGCGTCATCGCGGTGACGCCGCATGTCGCCAAGCTGCTGAACTTTCCATCCGGCGGGGTGGTGGAGGTGGCTGTGAAGCTCGACACCCAGGCCAGCGCCGCCCTGCAGGCCACGCTTGGAGCCGGCCCCAAGCTGACCGCGGCGCCGGTGGCTGGCATCACCGCGCAATCGCTGGCACCACCGGGCAGCGGCGGCGCCAGCGGTGCCGTGCGGCAACTTCTCACCAGCGATAACGCGGCGGGGACGAATGACGGGCCACGACTTTCCGGCCAGGTCACGACAACCGCTCCCACGCCAGGCCCGCTCTGGGTCCAGGTTTCCGGCTTTGGCAGCGAGGGGGACGCCGCCCGGACCATGGCGCGGCTTTATGGTCTTCCAGCACGGCTGGTGCCGGTATTTGGCGGCGATCGCACGCTTTGGGCCGTGAATGTCGGGCCTTACCATTCCGTCGAGGCGGCGGACCAGGGATTGCGGCAAGTGCTGCGGATGGGCATCGCCGATCCTGAAATCATCGTGCGGTAACGATGTCGTCCACGGGCGGGTTGTTCATCACGCTGGAGGGCGGGGAAGGGGCTGGCAAATCCACCGCAGCCGCCGGGCTGGCCGCGCGGTTGCGCGCGGAGGGACAGGAGGTGTTGCTCACCCGCGAGCCGGGTGGCACCAAGGGCGCGGAGGCGATCCGCGGCGTGCTGCTGGACCAGGATCTGCCTCTCGACCCGCTGGCCCAAACCATGCTGCATTTCGCCGCCAGGGCGGACCATGTGGCACATTCCATTCGCCCGGCGCTGGCGCGTGGCGCCACCGTCATTTGCGACCGGTTTTATGATTCCACCATGGCCTACCAGTCCTACGGCCAGGGGGTGGCGCTTGCCGATGTGCGCGCCTTGATCCGGTTGATCGGGCTGACGCCGGACATCACTTTTCTGCTGGAACTGCCCGAGGAAGACGCCAGGCGCCGGCTTGCCGCCCGGGCCCGTGGCACGGACCGGTACGAGGAGATGGGGGAGGCTTTTTTCACCCGCGTGCAAAAAGGCTTCGCCGCCATGGCGGCGGCCGAGCCGGGGCGTTTCGTGAAGATCGATGCCAGCCCGCCGCCCGGTCTGGTGGTGGACGCGCTATGCCAGGCGCTGCGCGGCAGGACAGGGCGCCGGTGAACCTCGAACCACGCTCCAATCCATTTTTCCGTGGGCATGAGGGGGCCGTTGCCTCCCTGCTGCACGCCGTGCGCTCAGGGCGGTTGCATCATGGTTGGCTGTTGGCCGGGCCGCCCGGCATCGGCAAGGCCACGCTCGCTTACCGTTTCGGGCGTTGGCTGCTGGCGGGAGGACAGACGGACGATCTCTCCATTCCCGAAACCGCCGGCGTGTTCCGCCGCGTGGCCGCCGGCACGCACCCGGATTTTTTCACGGTCGAACGCCGCGTCAACGCCAAGACTGAGAAGCTGCAAAGCGAGATCGTCATCGCCACCATCCAGGAAGCCAGCGCTTTCATGCGTCTGACCCCCGCCGAAGGGGGCTGGCGCGTGGTGGTGGTGGATGGGGCCGAGGATATGAATCCCAACGCCGCCAATGCGCTTTTGAAACTGCTGGAGGAGCCGCCGCCCCGTGCCATTTTGCTGCTGGTGAGCGCCGCGCCCGGCAGGCTTTTGCCCACCATACGCAGCCGTTGCCGGGTGCTGCCCATGTCCCCCCTGCCGGACGAAACCATGCGGGCCTTGCTGGCGGATTACGCGCCGGAGCTGGACCAGCCCGCCCAGGCGCGGCTGATCGAACTGTCCGAGGGGAGTATCGGCAATGCGCTGAGCCTGGCCGAGGGCGATGGCGTGGCCCTGGCCGCCCTGGTGGATGAGGTTCTGGACGCCCCGGTGAAGCCCGCCCGGGCCCAGGCAATTGCCGACAAGGTTGCCCGCACGGTGGAGGGGGTGGACAAATTCGATCTGTTTTTCTCGCTTTTGCGCGCGCGGCTTGCCGCCCGCACCCGCGCCCAGGCCAGGGCGGGGGGAGCAAATCTTGGTCATAATGTCACGCTCTGGCAGGATTTTGGAAAACTGGAGCGCGAGGTGTTAGGACTGAACTTGGATAAGCGCGCCGCCATCCTCGTGGCGCTGGAACAGTTGCATAGGTCATGAGCAAGACGAAGTTTTATATCACCACGCCGATCTATTACGTGAACGGCGCGCCGCATCTCGGTCACGCCTATACCTCCACCGCGGCCGATGTCCTCGCCCGCTGGCACCGGCTGGAGGGGGACGACGTGTTTTTTCTCACCGGCACGGACGAGCATGGCCAGAAGGTGGAAAGCGCTGCCCGCGCCGCGGGCATCGCGCCTCAGGAATTCGCTGATCGCGTCTCGGCCGATTTCCGGGACATGGCACGGGCCATGAACATCTCCAACGATGATTTCATTCGCACCACCGAAGCGCGCCACAAGGCTTCCTGCCAAGCGATCTGGACCAAGCTTCAGGAAAACGGATTCATTTATCTCGGCGCTTATGAAGGCTGGTACGCGGTGCGCGACGAAGCCTTTTACGATGAGAGTGAAACCGCGCTGAAGCCGGATGGCACGCGCTATGCCGTGGCCTCCGGGGCGGCGGTGGAATGGGTGGTGGAGCCCAGCTATTTCTTCAAGCTGAGCGCCTTTCAGGACAGGCTGCTTGATTATTACAAGGCCAACCCGGGTTTTATCGCGCCCACGGCCAAGCGTAACGAAATCCTCTCCTTTGTGCGCTCCGGCCTGAACGATCTTTCCATCTCCCGCACCAGCTTCTCCTGGGGCATTCCGGTGCCGGGCGATGAGAAGCATGTGATGTATGTCTGGCTGGACGCGCTGGTGAACTACATTACCGCCGCCGGCTATCCGGACGAAACCGCCCCCCGCTGGGATTATTGGCCCGCCAGCCTGCATCTGGTCGGCAAGGAGATTATCCGCTTTCATTCCGTCTATTGGCCCGCTTTTCTGATGGGGGCCGGTCTGCCCTTGCCGAAGAAGGTGTTCTCCCATGGCTGGTGGACGGTCGAGGGCGAGAAAATGTCCAAATCGCTCGGCAATTTTATCGATGTCCGGCCCTTGGTACAGGAATTCGGGCTCGACCAGATCCGGTATTTCATTCTGCGTGAAGTGCCCTTCGGCAATGACGGCGATTTCTCCCGCCGCTCCCTCATCGGGCGGATCAATTCCGATCTTGCCAATGGCATTGGCAATCTGGCGCAACGCACACTCTCCTTCATCGGCAAAAACGCCGGTGGCGCCGTGCCTCCCAAGGGAGTCTCGCAGGAGGCCGACGAAGCGCTGATTGCCCAGGCCAATGCCCTGCCTGGGAAGATACGCGCGGCGATGGATAAGCTCGCCTTTCATGAGGCGTTGGACGAGGCTTGGCGTGTGATCCGCGCGGCCGATGGCTATATCGACGCGCAAGCCCCCTGGAGCCTGCGTAAAACCGACACGGCCCGGATGAACAGCGTGCTTTATACACTGTGCGAGGTGTTGCGCGTGCTGGGAGTGGCGTTGCAACCCTTCATGCCTGAGACGATGGGCAAATTGCTGGATTATCTGGCACTTGGCGAGGAACGCTCCCTGGCCGTGCTGAACGCCCCGCTGGTTGAGGGCACCAAGCTGCCCACGCCCTCCGGCTTGTTTCCGCGCGTGGTCGAGGCGGCGTGATGCTGATCGATTCCCATTGCCATCTCGATTATTTCAACAAGCCCGGCGAGCAGGCTGACATCATCGGCCGCGCCGTTGAGGCCGGGATCGAGGAGATGGTGACCATCGGCGTCACGCTGAAACAGAGCCAGGAGATTTTGGCGATCGCCGAGCGGTTTGAGAATATTTGGGCCTGTGTTGGCGTTCACCCCAACCATGCGGCGGATGTGCTGCCGGTGGTGGAGCCGGAAATCCTGGCAAGGCTGGCCGCGCACCCCAAGGTGATCGGCATTGGCGAATCGGGCCTGGATTATTTCTACGACAATGCCCCCAAAGATGTGCAAGAGTTGAATTTCCGCGCCAATATCCGCGCCGCGCGGCTGGCGGGCCTGCCGATTTGCATTCATGCCCGCGACGCGGACGCGGACATTGCCCGCATATTGCGCGAGGAGCGGGCAGGGGGGCATTTCGAGTTTCTGCTGCATTGTTTCTCCTCCACCCGCCAACTGGCGGAGGAGGCGATGGAATTGGGAGGGTATTTCTCCTTCTCCGGTATTCTGACCTTTCCCAAGAGCGAAAGCGTGCGTGAAATCGCCGCCATCGTGCCGGAAGACAGGATTTTGGTGGAAACGGACAGCCCTTATCTTGCTCCCGTCCCGTATCGGGGCAAGCGCAATGAACCGGCTTATACCGCCCATACAGCCGCCAAGTTGGCCGAGGTGAGGGGGCTTTCCCCAGAGGCGTTGGCGGATCTGACCACCCGTAATTTTCGGACCCTCTTCAAGAAGGCCGCGCAATGAAAATCACCCTGCTGGGCACTGGCGGCTCAGCCGGACTGCCACAGATCGGAGGAGCCGATGGGCGCGGCGACTGGGGAAAAACCGACCCCAACGAGCCACGGAACCGGCGCTCTCGCGCCAGTATCGTTATCCATGCCGATCATGGGCGGAATATTCTCGTCGATACCGGGCCGGATCTGCGCTACCAACTGACGGGCTGCGGCATTGGAAGGATCGACGCGGTTCTCTACACCCATGCCCATGCCGACCATGTGGCGGGGCTGGACGATGTACGCATCCTCAACCGCATTCTTGGCACCCCCATGCCCGCTTATGCCACGGAAGAGGTCTGGGAAGAGCTGCGGCAACGCTTCGCCTATGCCTTCAAGCCCTGGAATGGCGGGTTTTTCGGCCGTCCCGTGCTGGAGCGCAATGAGATCGTGCCTGGCAAAGTCTTCGATATTGCCGGAACGGATATTCTGCCGCTCGACCAGGACCATGGCTATTCTCGGTCCCTGGGCTTGCGGATTGACGATCTGGCCTATTGTACCGATGTGGTGCGCTTCGATAAGGAAGCGCTGGCGGCGTTGCGCGGTATCCGGATTTTCATAGTGGATTGCTTTACCCCCGCCAGCGACCATCCGACCCATGCGGGGCTGGCCACGGTTCTTGCCTGGGTGGAGGCATTGCGGCCGCAAAGAACCATCCTGACCCATATGGGACCGGCCATGGATTACCGCACGCTCACCGACACATTGCCCCGGGGCATCGAGCCTGGCTATGACGGCATGGAGATTTTGGTCTGAAAAAGGCGCCGCGGCCAGAAGACCGCGACGCCTGAGAGCGCGGCGCGTGAAATCACGCCGCCGCGAGGGAGCCATTCTCCAGCTTTGCCCGCAAGGCGCGCGGCAGTTGCCGCGCGGATTTCACGCGCGGATAGACCATTTCCGGTTTTGTGGGCATGTCTCCGAAGATCGCCGCGTGTTCGAGCCAATTATCGAAAGCCATGCGTTCGACATGGTCGATGAAAGTCTCCGCCGAAACACCTTCGGCCAGGATCAACTGGTGCTCATCGACCTCGACATGGTAATAGACGAAATTTTCCGTGATGCCGCTTTCACGCGAAATGGTCGTGCCATTGACCAGGGCACCGGCATTGGCCAGCACATCCCCGACAAGCAGAGCGTGATCCGGTGAGAGCAGCAAATCGCGCATGGGCAATCCTTCTCCCAACGCTCCGGCGCGAATGCGCACGGGCAGAACACGCAGCGGGTCCGCGAAGCGTGGCGAAACGCTGCGCCGGCCAACCCAGCGCACGGGCAGAGCATGGCCATCGGAGGTCAGAATCAGGTCGCCGATGCACAAGCGATCGACAGGTTTTCCGCCCTCCGGCGTGGCGATGAGCGTGCCGGCCCAAAAGCAAGGAACGATGGCGCTTTCGACATCGAGCGTGACATTGACGCCAGAGCCTGAACTGTCCTGCGTGACCGTCAACGGCCCGGTTTCGCCCGCCACATAAGTGCCCGCGGTGAGGGTGGTGCCGGCAACCGTGACCGAGCCGATCTCTGTCGTTTGCGATGTATCGCTGTACAGCGTGATGGTTTGCGAGGAACCGCTGGTGGTGATCTTGTAGGATTCCACATCGCTGGACAGATCCTCGAATTCGATCTTGGACGTGGCGCTGGTGAATCCGTTGATCGTGAGGTCTGAAAGATCCAGAACAGAGCCGCCCGCATTGGCGATGAAGGTACCACCCCCCGTGGTGAAATTGATGGTGGTGCCGTTAAGGACTGAAATGAGGCCAGAGCCGTTGGTGAAGGTTCCGCCATCACCGATATTGACGGTGCTGCTTCCCAAAAGACCAGCCGCCAGGCCGCTGCTGAGCGTCAGGCTGCCGCCATAAACATCGTAGGTCGGGGCGGAGAGCGCGCTTGCCACGGAGGTAATGGTGGCCTCGCCGCCGATATAAATCGTCGGCGCACTCGCGACGCTGGCCACAAAGGCAATATCGACGGAAATACCTGGCACGATGACGTAGGTGCTTGAATTCAGAGCACCGATCGACAGCTCGGAACCATCCGTGGTGATGATGTTGGCATTGCTTACGGAAGCAATCGAATCGATTTGCGTGCCCAAAGGGCTTTGGATTGAAACTGAACTTGTGAGCGTTCCCGCCGTAACGACATAATAAACACCACTGTCACTCGGACCGTAAGTCGTAGCCATATAGCTGCTCCTTCCGTGAACGTTAACCAAAACGAAACATATAAACCCCAGGCCAGACCGAGATGTTGCCGTTTATTGTTGCAATCTCGGTCCTTAACACTCCCGCAACAAGATCAGCCCACAAACCATACAACCTGCAAGCGAAAAAATATTAACATTTTGTTACAAATGTGCTGAGAGGCTTTGTCTTCTCGGGATTTTCAGTCCCCAGGATCTGGCCGATACCACCTGAAATAGATGTTTTGGTTTCAAATTTCAGTGGATTATCACGGCGACGGTCCTGGTTTGTCCGTGTTTCTAGTTGTCTGTTTCGCGTGGATGATGAAGGCGCCCTGGCGTGAGGGGGTGGCTGGCCTGAAACGCCTATCCCATATCGTTACTTTCCATAATATAGATTCTGCGATTTTTGGATGAAAGATGAAGGCGGCCATTGGCCGCCCTCCGACTATTCCCCACCGATCTGGATCAGCACACGGCGGTCGCCCTGGACGGGTGTGCCCGGCGCGTCGTGCGAAGGCGCGATCATGCCGGTGGCATGAATATGCAGCCGCTCTTGCGCCACGCCGTCCGCCGCCAGCTGGTCGGCCACCACCTGGGCTCTGGTCTCGGACAGATATTTGTTCGCCAGCTTGCTTCCCACGCTGTCGGCCGCGCCGATGACGACCACCGCCGCGCCAGGCTGAGCGTTCGCGGCCTTTGCCGCCGTGGAGATGGCATTGAGCGCCGGCTGGTCGAGGGCCGCCGAAAAAGGCTGGAAAAAGACCGGGGTCGCGGGTGGCGGCGCGCTTGGCGGCGCCATCGAGGCACATCCGCCTAGGCTAGCCAACATACTGACGATAAGAAATTTTTTCATTGAGCCCCCGATTATGACGTGGCGTATCTTGTCCGCACCCCCGGCAAAAAATCAACAGCCGCATTTCCCGGCGCGCTGAATTATGGTGTAAGGCGGCTCGCCATGGCGTCGTTGAAACATTTGCTCGGAATCGAGGGGCTGGATCCAGCCTCCGTCACCAATCTGCTGGATCTGGCGGAGAGCTATGCCCTCCTTAACCGCTCCGGTAAAACCCAGCGCGACAGCTTGCGCGGCCGTACCCTCATCAATCTCTTCTTCGAGGACAGCACCCGCACCCGCACCAGTTTCGAACTGGCAGGCAGGCGCCTTGGCGCCGATGTGGTGAATATGTCCGTCGCCACGTCTTCCGTCACCAAGGGCGAGACGCTGCTGGACACCGCCGCCACCCTGAACGCGATGAATTGCGATCTGCTGGTGGTGCGCCATAAAAGCTCCGGCGCGCCCGCCCTGCTGGCGCAGAAAGTCGGTGCCTCGGTCATCAATGCCGGCGACGGCACGCATGAACACCCCACCCAGGCATTGCTGGATGCCCTCACCATCCGCCGCAACAAGGGCCGCATTTCCGGCCTCACCGTGGCCATTTGCGGGGACATCGCCCATTCCCGCGTCGCCCGCTCCAATATCCTGCTGCTGACGATGATGGGCAATTTCGTCCGTCTCATCGGCCCCCCTACCCTCCTGCCCGGCTCCATCGGCGTGAACGGCGTGGAGATTTTCCACGATATGGAGGAAGGATTGAAGGGTGCGGACATCGTGATGATGCTGCGCCTGCAGAAAGAACGCATGACGGGCGGGCTGGTGCCATCCTCGCGCGAGTTCTTTACCTATTACGGGTTGGACCGCAAGAAGCTGACCTTCGCCAAACCGGATGCCCTGGTGATGCATCCAGGCCCGATGAACCGTGGTGTGGAGATCGACAGCGAGGTCGCGGACGACACCACTCGCTCTCTCATCAAGGAACAGGTGGAAATGGGTGTGGCCGTCCGCATGGCGGTGCTGGAAACCTGTGCGCGGAGCAACTATTGATTACTTTATTCCGTAAAATCAAATATCTGGACTACTCAGCCGAAAGCTTACATGAAGGTGAGCTGCTGGTCAGGGATGGCAAGATCGCTGATTTCGGCGCCGGTCTGGGCACGCCCGAGGGGGCTGAGATCGTCGAGGCCGAAGGGGCCGTGCTCTGCCCTGGCCTGGTGGATATGCGCGCCGCCATCGGCGAGCCTGGTTTTGAGTATCGCGAGACCATCGCGAGCGCCGCGGAAGCGGCGGCCGCAGGCGGCATCACCACCATCGCCGTATTGCCAGAAACCAACCCGGTGATCGACGACCCCGCCTTGGTTCGGTTTCTGCGCGCCAGGGGGGAGGAAACCGGCAGCGTCTCCCTGCTGCCCTATGCCGCCGCCACGCGCGGGCTTGAGGGTAAGGAACTGGCCGAATATGGCCTGCTGCAGGCCGCCGGCGCCGTGGCCTTTACCGATGGCGGCAAGCCTATCGCCTCCTCCCGGCTGATGCGTCTGGCCCTCTCATACGCATCCGGCTTTGGCGCGCGGGTTGTCCAGCACCCGGAAGATGCGGAACTGGCCCGTGGCGGCGCCGCCACCGCCGGTCCCCGCGCCACCTGGATGGGCCTGCCGCAAGTTCCCGCCGCGGCCGAGGCCATCGGCGTCGCCCGCGACATCCGCTTGGCTGAACTCACCGGCGGAGCCGTGCATTTCGCCCATGTCACCACCGCCGAGGCGCTGGATCTCATCCGCCGCGCCAAGGATAAGGGGCTGAAGATCACCTGCGACACCGCCCCCCCTTATTTCGACCTCAACGAGACCTCGATCGGCGGTTACCGTACCTATGCCAAGCTCTCTCCGCCGCTGCGGGTGGAAGCGGACCGCCTGGCCGTGGTCGCGGCGTTGAAGGATGGCACGATCGACGCCATTGCCTCGGACCATCAGCCACGCGACCCGGACGATAAACGCCTGCCCTTCGCGGATGCCGCGCCGGGCGGCTGCGGCCTTGCCACCTTGCTCGGCGTCACGCTGGCGCGGGTGCAGAATGGCGATCTCTCCTTGCCCCTGGCGCTTGCCTTGCTGACCGCCAAGCCCGCCGCCTGGCTCGGGATCGAGGCTGGGGTCATCGCCAAGGGCCGCCCCGCCGATCTCTGTCTTTTCGATCCCGAAAAATCCTGGCAGGTTCAGGCCGGGAAGCTTCCAGGCAAGGCGCAGAACACGCCCTTCGACGGGCGGGCGCTGGAAGGCGTGGTGCTGGGCACCTGGAAAGCCGGACGGAGGGTTTACGGGTGATCGGGTTTTATCTTGCCGTCGCCGTTTTTGGTTATCTGATGGGCAGCGTGCCTTATGGGCTGCTGCTCACCCGTCTTGCCGGGCTGGGGGACATACGCGCCATCGGCTCCGGCAATATCGGCGCCACCAATGTGCTGCGCACCGGCAACAAGACACTCGCCGCCGCCACCTTGCTGTTGGATGGGCTGAAGGGCTTCGCCGCGGTGCTGGTGGTGAAACTCGCCTTTCACCACGGCGTGCTGGTCGCCGGGCTGGCGGCGGTGCTGGGCCATCTCTTTCCCTTGTGGCTTGGTTTCAAGGGCGGCAAGGGGGTCGCCACTGGGCTGGGGGTGTTTTTCGGCATCGCGTGGCCGCTGGGAGCACTGTGCTGCGCGGTTTGGCTGCTGGCGGCGTTCACGCTGCGCTATTCCTCGCTGTCCGCCCTGGCCGCCTACGCGGTTGCCCCGATTGCCGCCTTGTTCATGAACGGCCCCTTGGCGGCGGAGGCGACCCTGATCATCGCGGCGCTGGTCTATTGGAAGCACAAATCCAATATCAAGCGGCTGCTGGCTGGGCAGGAACCCCGAATTGGCCAGAGGGCGGCGGTATGAGGACGGCGGCGCTGCTGGTGCTCTGGCTTCTCGGCGCCGCACCGGCCCTGGCGTTAAGCCATTTGCAGGCAAACCGTATCCGCTTGTTCAATCCTGGCCAGTGCGCCAAGCCCACCGGGCCGCTCTGGATCACTATCGGCACGGGCCAGCCCGCGCCGGGGTTCATCAATGTGAATCCCCCCGGCTTCGATGAAATCGGCGCGCTGGTCAGCGGTGCCGTGCCTGGTACGCCAGAGGCGACGCTCGCCGGGCAAACCCCAACCTGCGGTGTGATCGCCAGCTTCTATGAAAACGCCACCCCTGTCGGGGCCTGGGTGGTGCCAGCGGATAAGCTGCCGCAATTGCTGTCCATCCTGAGGCTCAATGGCTGAGCCCGTGCTGGGATTTCTGCGCCTGGCACGGACGCAAAGCGTGGGCCCCGTCACATATCGGCGTTTGCTGGCGCGTTTTCCCAGCCCCGAAGAGGCGCTGGCCGCCCTGCCCGCCTTGGCCAAGTCCGGCGGTCGCGCCACGCCGCCACGCATTCCGCCCATGGCCGAGATTGAACGTGAGTATCTGGCCGTCAGCCGCATGGGAGGCGTTTTTCTCTTTCTGGACCAACCCGGCTACCCGGACTATCTGGCCGAACTGCCGGATGCCCCGCCCGCCATCGCCGTGCTGGGCGATGCTGACCTGCTCGCGGCCCGTTCCATCGGCATCGTCGGGGCGCGCAACGCTTCGGCCAATGGCATGCGCCTGGCCGCGCATCTGGCCGCCGAACTGGCGCCGCGTCTCATCGTCGTTTCCGGCCTGGCGCGGGGAATCGACACAGCCGCGCATGAGGGGGCCCTGCGCGGCGGGCGGACCATCGCCGTGATCGCGGGGGGGCTGGACATGCCCTATCCGGAAGATAATGCGGACCTTCAGCGCCGCATCGCCGAAAATGGCGCCGTGGTGGCGGAAGCGCCACTGGGCACAGCCCCCATCGGCCGGCATTTTCCCAAGCGCAACCGCATCATCGCCGGATTGACGCTCGGGCTGGTGGTGCTGGAGGCCGCCACCCGCTCCGGCTCGCTGCTTACCGCGCGTCTGGCGGCCGAGGCGGGGCGAGAGATCTTTGCCGTCCCCGGCTCTCCCCTGGACCCGAGGGCACGCGGGGGCAACGATCTTATCCGCCAAGGCGCGCACCTGACCGAAACCGCCGACGATGTGCTGGCGAACCTGCCCGCGCGGCCTTTAGCGCGTGGGTTCGCCGAGCCGCCGCCGCTTTGGGAGGAGACACCCACCCCCGACACGGACCTGTCTCGCGCTCGGCGCGAAATCCCGGCATTGCTCAGTCCCGAACCCGTCGGAGTTGACGAGATCGCCCGGCGCTGCCAACTCTCGCTCACAGCAATAAGGGCTGTCATCCTGGAACTTGAACTGGCGGGGCGCGTGGAAAGCCTTGCTGGGGACAGGGTGGCTCTGCCTGAAGACCCCTGAGCCGCCGGCGCGGCTTGAAGACGAATGAATGGAACGGCTCGTTGACTGATATCGTCGTCGTCGAATCTCCCTCAAAAGCCAAGACGATCAATAAATACCTCGGAGATTCCTATAAGGTTCTGGCCAGTTTCGGGCATGTGCGGGATCTGCCGCCCAAGGATGGCTCCGTCCGCCCGGACGAGGATTTCGCCATGGACTGGCAGGCCGATGATCGCGGCGCCAAGCAGCTCAGCGAGATCGCCAAGGCTCTCAAGGGGGCGTCGACTCTCTACCTCGCCACCGACCCCGACCGCGAGGGCGAGGCGATTTCATGGCATGTGCAAACCGCCTTGTTGGAACGCAACGCGTTAAAAGGCGTCCATGTCAAACGTGTCACCTTCAATGAGATCACCAAGAGCGCCGTCAAGCATGCCATGGCGCATCCGCGTGACCTCGACACCCCTCTGATCGAGGCTTATCTCGCTCGCCGCGCCTTGGATTATCTGGTCGGCTTCACCCTCTCGCCCGTGCTCTGGCGCAAGCTGCCCGGCTCCAAATCGGCCGGACGCGTGCAATCCGTGGCGCTGCGCCTCATCTGCGAGCGCGAGGCGGAAATCGAGATCTTCAAGGCGCGTGAATATTGGACGGTGGAAGCTTCCATGCTCACCCCCACCGGCGCGCCCTACCCTGCCCGCCTCACCCATTACCAGGGCAAGAAGCTCGAACAATTCGACCTGCCCGACGCAACCCGGGCGAGAGAAGCGAAAAAAGCCGTGCAGGCGGGAACGTTCAACGTTGCCTCGGTCGAGAAAAAACGCACCCGCCGCTCACCGCCGCCGCCATTCATCACCTCCACCTTGCAGCAGGAGGCCAGCCGCAAGCTCGGTTTTTCCTCGCAGCAGACCATGCGCCTCGCCCAACAGCTTTACGAGGGTGTGGAGATTGGCGGCGATACGGTCGGTCTCATCACCTATATGCGAACCGATGGCGTGCAGCTGGCGCAAGAAGCCGTCGCCTCCATGCGCAAGCAGATCCAGGCGGAATTTGGCGACAAATATCTGCCCGTCGCGCCGCGCATCTACCAAAGCAAGGCAAAGAACGCGCAGGAGGCACATGAAGCCATCCGCCCGACCGATATTTCGCTAAAGTCTGAAAAAATTGCCCGCATGCTCAATGCCGAGCAGGCAAAGCTCTATGAGCTGATCTATAAACGCGCCCTCGCCTGCCAAATGTCCCCCGCCGAATTGGACCAGACCGCCGTGGACCTGACCGACGGCAAGGGCCAGACCCTGCGCGCCACGGGTTCGGTTCTGGCCTTCGATGGCTTCCTGAAACTCTATAAGGAAGATCAGGACGATCCGTCCGACACGGATGAGGACAGCCGCATCCTGCCGCCGATCGCCAAGGGGGACCCCGCCGGGACGCGCGAGGTAAGCGCTACGCAGCATTTCACCCAACCGCCGCCGCGCTATTCCGAGGCCTCGCTGGTGAAGAAGATGGAGGAGTTGGGCATTGGCCGGCCTTCCACCTATGCCTCCATCCTGTCCGTGCTGCGGGACCGAAATTATGTGAAGCTCGAGGCGCGGCGTTTTGTGCCGGAGGATCGCGGCAGGCTCGTCACGGCTTTCCTGGTCAGTTTCTTCGCCCGCTACGTCGATACCGGTTTCACCGCCAATCTTGAGGAAGAGCTGGATCAAATCGCCGAGGGCAACGCCAATTGGCGGGAGATCCTGCGTGCTTTCTGGGACGATTTTTCCGCCGCGATCGCGCAGACGAAGGATCTGAAGATCTCGGATGTGATCGATGCGCTGGATCAGGATCTGGGCCCGCATTTCTTCCCGGCACGGGAGGACGGATCCGATCCGCGCGCCTGCCCCGCCTGCGGAAATGGAAGGCTGGGCTTGAAGCTGGGACGTTTCGGCAGCTTCATCGGCTGCTCGAATTACCCCACCTGCCAATATACCCGCAAACTCGCCGTCGAGGGCGGCGAGACAGAAGATGATGCCTTAAAGGATGGCATGCGGGTGCTTGGTCAGCACCCGCAAACGGCCGAGACTATCACGCTCCGCCGCGGCCCCTATGGTCTCTATGTCCAGCAGGGCGAGCCGGATCCCGAGGACAAGAAGGCCAAGCCAAAACGCGCCTCCCTGGCGCGTGGCATGGATGGCGCCAGCCTCACGCTGGAGGAAGCGCTGGGGCTGCTGTCCCTGCCTCGCCTGGTCGGGCTGCACCCGGAAACCGGTCAAAAAATCGAGGCGAATATTGGGCGTTTCGGCCCCTATGTAAAAATGGGCGCGCTTTACGCCTCGCTGGACCGGGACGACAACGTGCTGCATCTCGGCTTCAACCGGGCCATGGATCTCATCGCCAAGAAGCAGGACTCCATCAAGACGCTCGGCGCGCATCCCAAGGACGGTGCGGACGTGCTGGTTCGCAAGGGACGTTTCGGCCCCTATGCGCAATGGGGCAACATGGTCGCCAACCTGCCAAAGGGCACGGAGATGGGAGCGGTCAGCCTGGACGAAGCCGTGGCGCTGCTGGCTGAAAAAGGCAAGATGCTCGCGCCGCGTGGCAAGAAAGGCGCCAAGGCCAAAAGCTCGACCAAAAAGACAGCGGCGGTGAAAACGGCCAAACCGGCCGCCAAGAAAGAAACCGCCAAACCCGCGAGCAAGGCCCCCGCCAAAAAAGCAGCGGTCAAGAAAACCGCTGCTGAAAAAACCGCGAGCAGGAAAACAGCGTCAAAAAAATCAGCCTAGAACGGAATCCGCGCTGACCGCGCGATGCTCCTGGACCCGTTCAGCCACGCGTTTTGACCCGGCGCGACGTATGACGAACCCGGGCGGGAGTGGCCTTGGGAGCGGTCTTGGCCACGGGGGGCGAAGAGGGTGCTGGCTTGGCCTGCGTAACGGGTTCCGCCTTGGCCTTCGGCTCGGCTTTCGCAACCGGTTCGGGCGGTTTGACGGTGGCCTTGGCGGGCTCTTGCGGCTTGGCGGCGGGAGCTTCCACAGGTTTATCATGGGCGCGCCTGATTTCCAGCATTTCCCCGGCTTCGTTGAAGCAGGTGCGGATTTCATCCGAAACCTCATGTATCAGCGCGCCGAGATGCTCGATCTCCTGACGGGCATGTTCACTCAGATGTTCTCCATCCACCGCGTCCCAATGCAGCATATTGACGCGGTTGAGCATGAATTCCTGGCTGAACCGCAATTGCGCGCGCGCCGCCGCCGCGAGGCCTTGAACGATTCGTTCCTGAGCTTGCAACAGCATGAAGGCGCGCGATTGCCATTGGCGGATGAATTCGTCGGGATTAAATGGTCCTCCGGACAGATCAAAACCGGAATCCATTTTGTGATGATGAAGCTGATTCATGTCACATTCCTTTATCGGCCGATTGCAGTATAAACATGGCCACGGAAAAATTGGAAAATGTTTCCAGCGGTTTTGAGTTTCATGGGCGAGTTTGATCGAGGCGCGATTGCCGGAGGTGAACATGGCGGGGTTTCACGGTCTGTTATTCATTTCGGGATTGCTCGGCCTGATCTTCATCGCATTGAGCGGAGAGGTTGTGCGCCTGCGTGTCGTCAAACACGTGCTCATTGGCGATGGCGCCGGGCAGGAAGGCATGGAAGCGTTGCGGGACGCCGTGCGGGCTCATGCGAATTTCGCGGAATATGTCCCGTTGATCTTGCTGCTGCTGGCGGCTGATTCCTATGCGGGAGCGGCGGCACGCTGGGTGGTTTGGCCGGGCGCGGTCCTGGTGCTGGCGCGTTTGGCCCATGCGGTGGGCATGCGCCTGCCCGCCCCCAACCCGTTGCGCGGCGGCGGCGCGGTTTTGACCTGGGCGGTGCTGCTGCTCGCCAGTGCCGAGGCACTTTATCTGGCCTGCCAGGCATCATGACTTCCTGGTAGGCCAGGGATCGGTTTCTTCTTGATTTTGCGCATGGCCCAACGGGTCAGAATGTGCTTTCTCATCCGTCATGACCGCTGCCCCAATTCATTTCCGCAATGAACGGCTGATGCTCGACCCTTCCGGCGCTGCGTTCTGGCCGGCGAAACGCGTGTTGATCGTCTCCGATCTGCCGGCCTCAAGCGCGCCACCCTCCCTCCGAGATGCATCGGCTTACAATACACGCGCGGCACTGGAGCGGTTGACAAGGCTGGTGCGGCTCTATCGCCCTTCCCGGTTGATCGCGCTCGGGAATGCGTTTTCCGCTGGCGGCGGACCTGTTTGTCTGACCAAGGACGAACGGGCCCGTCTCGAAGCCGTGGGACGGGAGGCGCAGATTATTTGGGTGGCTCAGGCACAATCCACGGTGGCATCCGATCTGCCTGGGCTCCGCGCCGAAGAACATCGCGAAGGACCGTTCGTGTTCAGGCATGAGGCGGTGCAGCGTCTGGGGGCGCGGGAAATTGAAATTTCCGGCCATTATCGGCCAAGGGCGAGCATCGACACACGCGGCAAACATGTCTCGCGCCCTTGTTTCGTGATGGATTCCCACCGGCTGGTTCTACCCGCCTTCGGCAATCCCCATGGCGGGTTGGACGTGCACGCCCCGGCCATCGCGCAGTTCTTTCCACATGGGCTGCGGGTGTTTCTCCTGGGGCAGGAACAGCTTTACGCCTTCGCGCTGGAGCAATTGGGGCGGCTCGCGGACGTCGCATAACCATGACAAGGCTTGTCTGGTTCAGAAATGATTTGAGGCTGGCCGACAACCCGGCTCTACACGCGGCGGCTCAGGGCAACGCGCCCTTGCTGCTGCTCTATATTCTGGATGAACGGACCGGCGCGGCGGGGCGTTGGTGGTTGCATCATTCATTGACCGCCCTGGCGCAAGATATTTCAGCGAAGGGTGGAATGTTGACACTGCGCCGGGGAGAGCCGGTGGAGATCATCGCCGAGCTGGTGCGAGAGCATGGCGTGACCGCCGTGCATGCCGCGCGCGCCTACGAACCTTTTTGGCGAAAAACGGACAGGGTGCTGGATGCGGCGTTGCGAGGGTTGGATTGTGGGTTACACCGCCATCTTTCCACCTCGCTTTTTCCTCCGGAGCAAATCACCACCAAGGCGGGCGGACCGTTCGGGGTATTCACACCTTTCGCAAGGGCCTGTCGGGAAGCCGGTGTGCGGGAAGGTTTCCTGCCGGCGCCGGAGAAACTGCACGGGCCGGAAACCCAAAGCGACAAGTTGGCCAATTGGTCCCTGCTGCCGCGCGAGCCTGACTGGGCGGGTGGGCTGCGCGCGCAATGGCACCCTGGCGAGGCGGGCGCCATGGCAAGGCTGGACGCGTTCCTGTCCGAGCCAGTGCGGGATTATGCCACGGCACGGGATATTCCGGCGCGCCATGGCACTTCCAGGCTGTCTCCTCATGCGCATTTCGGGGAGATTTCACCGCGTTTGGTCTGGCACCGGGCCCTCGCGGCGGGGCATGGCCAAGGGGTGGAGATTTTCCTGAAGGAACTGCTCTGGCGGGAATTCTCCCTCAACCTGCTGTGGCGGCATGAGGAGCTTCGCACCAGGCCGATCCGCGAGGAGTTCGAGACTTTCCCCTGGCGGGACAACCAAGCATATCTGGCCGCCTGGCAAAAAGGCCAAACGGGCATCCCCATCGTCGATGCCGGAATGCGTGAGCTTTGGCGGACAGGCTGGATGCATAACCGGGTGCGGATGATCTGCGCGTCCTATCTCGTGAAGCATCTCCTGATCCCTTGGCAAGCGGGAGAAAAATGGTTCTGGGACACACTGTGCGAGGCCGATGAGGCGGCCAATGGCGCCTCGTGGCAATGGGTCGCGGGCTGCGGGGCCGATGCCGCGCCTTATTTCCGTATCTTCAACCCCGTGCTGCAAGGACGGAAATTCGATCCGGATGGGGTGTATGTGCGGCGCTTCGTGCCGGAGCTAAAAAACCTGCCGGATGCGTATCTCCACTGTCCTTGGGAGGCCCCCCAGGCGGTATTGGCCGGTGCCGGAATCAGGCTCGGGCATGAGTATCCCGTCCCGCTGGTGCAGCCAGCCGATGGCAGGCAGGCGGCACTGGCCGCCTATGAGACATTGAAGGCGGCGCGACACACCGGTTAGCCCGCCCTTGCCAGGACACCGTCAGCATCCCATCTTTTAATTGTAATGGAATATGATGCCTTAGATCGCCATCGGCACGCTTTGGGCCAAATCAAAGAACGCGATCGCAATCGAGGAGGCAAGGCGTGATTGAGATTGGCCAATCACACCTTGGCATGCCAGGAGGGACGCGCATGATCCCCGCAGGCGTGCCGCTTCGGATTCTCGGTGACGTGCATGGAGATTCCAAGGGACTTGCCGCGGCGGCGGAAACCGACCGATTTCTGATTCAGCTTGGCGATTTGGTCGATGACGGGCCAGATACCCCCGGGGCGTTGCGCATCATGTTCCGGCTGCTGGATGAAAAGCGCGGTTTATTCCTGCTGGGAAATCATGATTTCAAGCTGGCGAGGGCCTTGCGCGGCGACCGGGTGCGCGGTGAGCCAACCGCCAGGACAATGGAAATTTTGCCCGGCGACATGCAGGCACGCACGCGGGCGGAAATCATGGCCGCGCCCGTTTGGCTGCATAGCGGGGCGTTTTTTTTCGTGCATGGCGGATTTCATCCGGCAATGCTGGAGCAACCCCCTGGCCCTTTCCCCGCCGGACGACCAGAGCCCCTGTGGGCGCGCGCGCTTTATGGGCAGACCAGCGGCCGGGTGACGGGAGCGGGTAAACCAGAACGGCTTTTGCGCTGGGTGGATGACATCCCCGCCGGGATGACCGCCTATGTGGGGCATGACCAGCGCTCGACCGATGGAAGACCTTATGTGCGCCATGGCCGTAAGGGCGGCACGGCGGTGTTCCTGGATACAGGAGCGGGCAAGGGCGGGCATCTCTCCTGGGTGGATATAGCCCCCCTGCCCTGAAATTGCCTGGATCAGCCCTGCAGGAACGGGTTGGTTCCGCGCTCCTGGCCGATTGTGGAGCCCGGCCCATGACCGCAGGAAAAGCTGAAATCGTCCGGCAGCACCAAAAGCTCGCGCTCGATGGATGCGATAAGCTGCGCATGATCGCCATAATCGCCCAGATCGGTGCGGCCGATGGAACCGCGAAACAGCACATCACCCACAAAACCAAAATTCAGCGATCGGGAGAGAAACACCATATGGCCCGGCGTATGGCCGGGGCAATGGCGAACCTCGAATGCCACACCGCCGAGACTGATGGTATCGCCATGATGAAGCCAGCGGTCGGGGTGGCAGTCGCGGGCTTGCAGCCCGTAACGCGCGCCTGAGAGGGCCAACTCATCCAGCAGAAATTTATCCTCGATGCCGGGACCGACGATGCGGACATCCAACGCCTCGGATAGTTGCGCGGCACCGCCCGCATGATCGATATGACCATGGGTAAGGATAATTTCAGTGATCGAAAGACCAAGCTTGTCGATCTGCTCCTGAATATAAGGCACATCGCCGCCCGGATCGATCACCGCGCCGATCTTGGTTTCATCGTCCCACACCAGCGCGCAATTCTGCTGGAAGGCGGTAACGGGGATGATGCCGATTTTGAAGCTCATGAACGAAGATCTGGGGCGGCGGCCTCAGCTTTCAACAGGGCAATGGCCTCGTCCAATAAGAGGATTTCCTGCGCGGCACCGCCCAAGCGGCGCAGGGCGACCTTGCGGTCTTCAGCCTCCTTGCGGCCGACCACGAGAATGTTCGGCACATGTGCCAGCGAATGTTCGCGGATTTTCGCCTGGATCTTCTGGTTGGAGGTATCCAGCTCCACGGCGAGGCCGGCGGCGCGTAGGGCATCCGCCACCTCGCTGGCATAGTCATCGGCATCCGAGACGATGGTGGTGACCACCGCCTGCACCGGAGCCAGCCAGAGCGGGAAACGTCCCGCATATTGCTCGATGAGAATGCCCAGGAAGCGTTCAAAGCTGCCGATGATGGCGCGGTGGAGCATCACCGGACGGGCGCGGCCACTTTCTGAGGTGACATATTCAGCATCCAGCCGCTCGGGCAGCACGAAATCCACCTGGATGGTGCCGCACTGCCAATCGCGCCCGATGGCATCGCGCAGCACGAATTCCAGCTTGGGGCCGTAGAAGGCGCCCTCGCCGGGATTCAGCGTGTAGGTCACGCCCGCCTTTTCACAGGCTTCCTTCAGGGCCGCCTCGGCCCGGTCCCACACTTCGTCGGCGCCTGCGCGGACTTCCGGGCGGTCCGAAAATTTAACGGTGAAGCTCTCGAACCCGAAATCCTTATAGACACTCTCGAGCAGTGCCACGAAACGCACGGTCTCGTCGGCGATTTGCCCTTCGGTACAGAAGATATGCGCGTCGTCCTGCGTGAAGGCGCGCACGCGCATGATGCCGTGCAGCGCGCCGGAGGGCTCGTAGCGGTGGCAGGAGCCGAACTCGGCCATGCGGATCGGCAATTCCTTATAAGAGCGCAGGCCCTGGTTGAAGATCTGTACATGGCAGGGGCAATTCATCGGCTTGAGGGCGAGCATGGTGGCTTCCTCCTCGACCTCGGCGATGAACATGTTCTTGCGGTATTTGTCCCAGTGGCCGGACATTTCCCATAGCTTGCGATCCACCAGTTGCGGGGTGCGGACTTCTTCATAGCCGCCTTCCTCCTGGCGGCGGCGGATATAGGCTTCCACCGTGCGGTAAAGCTTCCAGCCTTTCGGATGCCAGAAGATGGAGCCCACGGCTTCTTCCTGAATATGGAAGAGGTCCATGGCCTTGCCGATCTTGCGGTGGTCGCGGCGTTCGGCTTCCTCCAACTGGTGGAGATAGGCGTCCAGCTCCTTATTGTCGCGCCAGGCGGTGCCGTAAATGCGCGACAGCATTGGGTTCTTGGCATCGCCGCGCCAATAGGCGCCGGCGGTCTTCATGAGCTTGAAGCCGGAGCCGATATCGCCCGTGCCGCGCATATGCGGGCCACGGCAGAGATCCAGCCACTCACCCTGGCGGTAGATGGTGATGGTTTCGCTGTCCGGCAGGTCGCGGATCAGCTCGGCCTTGAAGCGCTCGCCCTTGGCCTCGAAGAATTTGATCGCCTCTTCGCGGTCCCATTCCTCGCGGATGAAATTGGCGTTGCGGGCAATGATTTCGCGCATCTTGCCCTCAATGGCCGGGAGGTCGGCGGGGGTGAAGGGCTCGTTGCGGTAGAAATCGTAATAGAAGCCGTTCTCGATGGAAGGGCCGATGGTGACCTGGGTGCCGGGGTAAAGCTCCTGCACGGCCTCGGCCAGCACATGGGCGGCGTCGTGGCGAATCATCTCCAGCGCGGCATCGTCCTTGCGGGTGATGAATTTCACCGATGAATCCTCGGCGATCTCGCGGGAGAGGTCCATCTGCTTGCCGTTGACCTCCATGGCCAGGGCGGCGCGGGCCAAGCCCGGGCCAATGGCGGCGGCGATGGTGGTGCCAGTCACCGCGCCCTCGAACGAACGAACGGAACCGTCGGGCAGGGTGATGGCGGGCATAAGCGTCTTCCTAAAGCAATGAAAAGTCGGGCGGCGTTATGGCAGGTGGGCCAGCACTTGCGCAACCGGCAGCTCTTGCAGGGTTGGCGCGCGCAGAATGACCGGCCAGCCGCCATCCGGATAGCGGGGCGCGGTGCGGGCGGGCTCCGACGCGGCGGAGAAGAGGGAGATGCAGGGAACGCCCAGTGCGGCGGCAAGGTGCATGGGACCAGTGTCGTTGCCAATGGCCAGGGTGGCGCCACGGAAAACCGAGGCGAGTTGGAAGAAGTCGGTCTTGCCGGTAAGGTCGATGCCGCCGATGAGGTCCGCCAGATGGGTTTCGCCGGCGGTGCCGACGATGACGGCGGGATGTTGCAAAGACTGTGCGATTTCCCGGAATTTCTCCGCCGGAAAGCGCTTTTCAGGGCGGTGCGGCGCCGCGCCGGGCACGAGAATGACATAGCGGGGAGGAAGCCGCAGGCCAGAAATATCACCGCTGAGCCATGAAAGATCAGGTGGCGGCAAGGGGGCCGGCAAATTGGCAAGACCAAGCTGCTGCTCCAATCGCTCGCGGCTGTGCAATGTTCCCCGGTTCGCGGCATCGGGAAAGGCGCAGCCGCGTGCGATGCCAGACCAGGGGGGGCGCCCCGCCAAGGAGAAATAACGGCTGGAACGGCCCGAGGTTTGCAAATCATAGACCATGCCAAAGCCGGAGAGCTGGCGTTTCAGGCGTAAAAGGCCGGGCAGGTTCCACCAATCCGGTTTTTCGTCGATCTCGATTTTGTCGAACCAGGGGCTGGCACCCAGCAGCCCCGCATAGGCCCGGGTGGTGAGGAGGGTGATCTCGTCTCGCCTGTGATGTTCGCGGATGGCGGCGAAGGCGGCAAAGCTCAGCACAATGTCGCCAAAGGCACCATGGCGGATGACCAGCACGCGCATCAGCCAAGCAACTCCGCATAAAGCTGCAGATAGCGCGTCTGCATCGCCTCCAGGGAAAAACGTGCCCCGACCTCCTCTCGCGCATGCGCGCCGAAGGCGAGCCGCAGGTCCGCATCGCCTTCCAGAATGGCGTCAAAAATCGCGGCCAGGGCCGTGTCGTCACCGGGAGGAAAGAGAAAACCGCTGACATTGGGCTCGATGGTTTCATGCGCGCCGCCATGACCAGCGGCGACGACGATCTTACCCATGGCCTGCGCCTCGATGATGGTGCGCCCGAACGCTTCCGGCTCTGTCGAACAATTTACCACAATATCAGCAAGTTTTAGGGCCGCAGGCATATCCTCCACATGACCGGCGAGGCGCAACCGGCCACCGACGCCGAGCCGTTCGGCCAAGGCCAACAACTCTTCGGTATATTTATGGCGGCCTTGGTCTGAGCCGATGAGGATGCCAACGGCTTCACCATGCCGCATTTTTGCCAAGGCGTGGATAAAAAGGCGCTGGCCTTTCCAACTCGTGAGCCGGGCGGGGAGCAAAATAGCGGGGGCACCATTTTCAATTCGCCAGTCCTTGGCCAGCCGCACGGCGCGATCACCACGCACGGCTTCCGGGTCGAATTTTTTCAAATCCACACCATTATGGATGACGCGAATTTTTTCAAAATCAATATTATATCTTGCCTTAATCAGATCGGCTATGAAGTTACTGACCGCGACCACCCGATCTCCGGCCGCCATGACCTGATTATAACGCTTCTTCAAGCGACTGCTTTCGCCATAAGTGCCGTGATAGGTGGTGACGAAGAAAACCCCCTCCGACTTGGCGGCGCGATAAGCGGACCAAGCCGGGGCGCGGGAATGCGCATGCACGAGGTCCACTTGGTTTTCTTTAAGAATAAGCTTTAGTTTTTTTGTGTTTTTCCATATTTTTAAAGGATTTTTTGTAGATAGATCGAGATGAATCAACTCGACTCCAGCGCGGGCGGCCAAGGGAGAGAGGTGGCCATCCTCGGCGGCGATGATAGAACGATGCCCAGCCAGGCGGACGGCTTCGGCGATTTCGATGGCGACCCGCTCCGCCCCTCCGGCGTCGAGTTTGGGCAATACCTGGAGAATCGTTCTGGGCCGGTCGATCATGGCCTGCGCGCTACCAGGGTTGGGAGTTCATGACTATGCCGTTTGCGACACGCCTGCCAGGAATCGATCTGGCCTACGAGTTTCTGGAGGGCAAGGGCCCGGTGGTCATGTTCTGCCCTGGCTATGCCTCGGACATGGAAGGCACCAAGGCGTTGGCGCTGAAAGCATGGTGCCAGGCGCGCGGGCGGGCGATGTTGCGCTTTGACTATGCCGGGCATGGAAAATCTGGCGGGGTGTTTACCGAGAACGGCATCGGCGACTGGGCGGCGGATGCGGCTTTCATATTGGAGCGGATGGCGCCGGGGCGAGAATTGCTGCTGGTGGGCTCTTCCATGGGCGGGTGGATCTCGCTGCTGCTGGGGCCGAAGCTGGGGGCGAGGTTGAAGGGAATGGTGCTGCTGGCGCCGGCACCGGATTTCACCGCCACCATGCTGTCCCAGGAACTGCCGCCAGAGCTGAAGGAAGAGGTTCGGAACAAGGGGGTAATCTACCGGCCTTCGCAATATGGTGGCGATCCCCTGCCCTTTTCCCTGGCGCTGGTGGAACGCAGCGCGGCGTTTCTGGTGATGACCGGTGAAATCGCCGTGACCTGCCCCGTGCGGATTTTGCACGGCATGAAGGACGCCGATGTGCCCTGGACGCAGAGCCTGAAACTGGTGGAGCATCTGGCCAGCGAGGATGTCATGCTGACCTACATCAAGACGGGCGACCACCGGCTTTCCACGCCGGAGGACTTGGCGTTGCTAAGTGGAACCGTTGGCGCGCTCCTCGGCGAGAATGGCGGCTAGTCCTTCACGGTAGGTGGGGTAACGCCAGACCAACCCCAGAGCGGATTTGGTTTTTCGCGCCGAGACCTTGCGATTTTCCGCCCAGAAGCTGAGCGCCATGGGAGACATGCGCTTGGCGGCTTGTTCATAGGGCATGGGCGGAGGTGGAGCGACGCCAAGCAGACGGGCGGCTTCCCGCACCACATCCGAGGCGGCGGCGGGTTCGTCATCGACTAAATTGAAGATGCCTGTCGCCTTCCGATCGAGTGCCGCGCAGACGGCCTGGGCAATATCGTCCCGGTGGATACGGCCGAAGAGATGGCCCGGCTTGAGCACATGGCGCCCCTGCCCTGCCCGCAAATCGTCCAGCATGGAGCGACCAGGGCCGTAAATGCCAGCCAGACGGAAAATGGCGAGTGGCTTGCCGAGGGACGCCCACCCATGCTCGGCGGCGATACGTCGCCTGGTGCGCTCGGAACCTGGAGTGGGTTGACTATCCTCATCCACCCAGGCGCCCTGGGCATCGCCGTAGACACCGGTGGTGGAGAGATAGCCGAGCCAGCCCAGATTTGCGGATGCGATCAATGCATGGCGGTAAAGGCGCAAGACCGGGTCGCCCGTTTCATCCGGCGCGGCGGTGGAAATGACATGGCTGGCGGCGGCCAATGCCTCTTGCGCCCGCGTGAAGGGAATAAGCGTAACGCCAGGCTCGGGGTTTGCTTCACCGCGCGTGGTGGCGCTGACTTGCCAGCCCGCCGCCTGGGCGGTGCGAGCGATGGCGCGCCCTGAATAGCCCAAACCAAAGATGAGCAGATGCCTCATGTTCCCCGCCCGATGCGGCCAAGATGCGTGTCTTGAAAGCCAGTGGCGTATTTTAGCCCATAACCCAGCATTCTGTCGAAACCGATATGGGCGAACCAGATGGCGGCCAGGGCAAGGGCGGTATGGTTGCCGGCCAATTCCCCCACACCACCCAGGATGAAGGGTGGCAGGGTGGTATGGGCGAAGTTATAGGCGATGGCACCCAGGCGAACCCCGGCGAAGTAAAAGAGCATGGACAGGTCGGGTGCCAGAAACAGCACAAGATACCACAACCAGCCCAGGCCAAAAGAGGCATAAAACCAGCTTGCGGCCAGGAGCAGCACCGCGCCTTCCAGGCGCAGGAGCCAGAGCGGCGCACCGTGAAGTGGCAAGGCGCGGAAAGTCTGTGCGGCGGAAGGCATGGCGTAATATTACGCCATTGCCCCGCTACATAAAGAGGCTAGCTTTTCTTGCCGAGTTTATAATCCAGAGCTTCCCGCGCGGTGGCCACGCCACCATGAGCGGCGGACCAAGCCATGGGATTTTCCAGGAATTTACGCACGCCCGCCAGCGCGGCATCGGAGAAATAAGAGTGAGATTTGGCGGCTTCCAGAACATCCCACCACGTGCAGAGGTGATGCAGCGAGATATTCATGCTTTCCAGCGTCTCAAAGGAGCCGGGGAAGACACCGTAGAAGAACACCACGAACGTGTGATTGCAGATTGCCCCCGCCTCGCGCAGCGCGTTGCAGAACTGGATCTTGGAGCCACCATCCGTGGTGAGATCTTCCACCAACAGGGTGTTCAGCCCTTCGGGCACGTCGCCTTCGATGAGGGCATTTCGGCCAAATCCCTTGGGTTTCTTGCGGACATAGGCCATGGGAGCGTGCATGCGCTCGGCGATCCAGGCGGCGAAGGGAATGCCCGCCGTCTCGCCGCCGGCCACGGCCTGGATGGTCTCATAACCGATATGGCGGCTGATCTTCTCCACCGCGAGATCGCAGATCTTGGCGCGGGCGCGGGGGAAATAGATGATCTTGCGGCAATCGATATAGACCGGGGATTTCCAGCCGGAGGTGAGCGTATAGGGCTCTTCCGGCCGGAAATTGACGGCCTTGATCTCCAGCAGCAGCTTGGCCGTGGTCAAGGCGGCATCCCGGTCCCAGTCGCTCGCCCAGTCGATTTTCGCGGCAATGCGCCCGCTCATGTTCCCCTCGCTTTACAGAATTGCGTCTTCCGCCCCTCCTAGCCCCTGCGGCGGCGCCCGTCCATGCGCTGGGCCGCGCCGGGCCAGGGTTGTATGGCGTGGCGGTGATGGTATTGGATGGGAACTGCATGGAGTAAAGAGAGTAGAAATGGCCAAAATCAAGGTAAAAAACCCGGTCGTGGAAATGGACGGCGACGAGATGACCCGCATCATCTGGGGGTTCATCAAAGAGAAGCTGATTCTGCCCTATCTCGACATCGACCTGAAATATTATGACCTTGGGATCGAGTATCGTGACCAGACCGACGACCAGGTGACAGTGGACGCCGCCAACGCCACCAAGAAATATGGCGTGGCCGTGAAGTGCGCCACCATCACCCCGGACGAGGCGCGGGTGCAGGAATTCAACCTGAAGAAGATGTGGAAGAGCCCGAACGGCACCATCCGCAATATCGTGGACGGCACCATTTTCCGCGAGCCGATCATCTGCAAGAACGTGCCCCGCCTGGTGCCGCATTGGACCCAGCCGATTGTCGTGGGCCGCCACGCCTTTGGCGATATCTACCGCGCCACCGACTATAAGGTGCCGGGCCCTGGCAAGCTGCAACTGGTGTTCACGCCAGAAGGCGGTGAGGCCGTGAGCATGGATGTTCACGACTTCAAGGGGGCGGGCGTCGCCATGGGCATGTTCAACACCGTGGCCTCCATCAAGGGTTTCGCCCGGGCGAGCTTCAATTATGGCCTGGCCAGGAACTACCCGGTGTATCTCTCCACCAAGAACACCATCCTGAAGGCTTATGACGGCGTGTTCAAGGATACGTTCGAGCGGGTTTTCGAGAGCGAGTTCAAGGAGAAGTTCCAGAAGGCGGGGCTGACCTATGAGCACAGGCTGATCGACGACATGGTGGCCTGCGCCCTGAAATGGAGCGGCGGCTATGTGTGGGCCTGCAAGAATTACGATGGCGACGTGCAGTCCGACATCGTGGCGCAGGGTTTTGGCTCGCTGGGGCTGATGACCTCGGTGCTGCTGAACCCGGATGGCTCTGTGGTTGAGTCCGAGGCCGCGCACGGCACTGTGACCCGCCATTACCGCGAACACCAGAAGGGCCGCCCGACCTCGACCAACCCGATTGCCTCCATCTTCGCCTGGACGCGCGGGTTGATCTATCGCGGCCGGTTCGACGGAACGCAGGATGTGGTGGACTTCGCCGAAACGCTGGAACGGGTGTGCGTGGAGACGGTGGAAGCCGGCTACATGACCAAGGATTTGGCCCTGCTGATCGACAAGAACGCCCCCTGGATGACCACTCAGGAATTCTTGGACAAGCTGGACGCGAATTTGAAAGTGGCGATGGGGTAAAAAGTAAGGCCGGCAATTTATTTTGCCGGCCTTACTTAAATGGCAATATCCTTCGGGGGTAATTTCCGAACTAGGCGAGAATCCTCAAATTCAGCTATGCTTGAAGCTCTTTCTGCGCGAAAACGCTGTTCGGTCTCGTCATTCCAACAGTCGCCAACCTTTTGCAACTCGGTGGCGATTAAAGTTTCAATCTCTTTTTGCTGGTCTTTTAAGCCTAAGCGATCAAAGAAGAGTTCTAGCGTAGTCTCTCGATTTTTAACCATGGTTTCATAGCGCAAATTGTCGAAGATAATTCCTCGTTTACCAAGAAGTTTGATATTTGCGTTCTCTTGCAGATGAAGATGCATGAGCCACCTATTAATATGGTCAGCATCGTAGGGAGGAACAGTTGGGGCGGCATTATCCGTTGAGTGATAACGTCCCGAACTCACGGCTCGATAAAGAGAAACGGCCTGAGCAACGATATTTTCTCTCCATAAATTAAAAAAAACGGTATTCTCTCCAAAGGTTTTAAAAAAAACATCCTCACCAAAAAGTTCGATATCGATATGACGCACCTCCATGCCGAACACGCCATTTGGAGATTTACGACGACATTGGAGCAATTCCAGAAACGGAGCGGGTTCTTTTGTATTAAGCGAACGAGCAACACCAAGAACAAAATCCGGGTTAATAAACTCCTCGGGCGTCCCTAATAACTTTGTTCCAGAAAGCACATTAGTTAGCCAAGTGCTACCCGAACGGGCAGTGAACATGATGATGTATTTACGTGACGGGGGATTCGTAGCTGCAAGTTCACGGATAAAGGCTCCCTTGTCGACAGACAGGTCGCGCACTATATTAACAAACTTCAAGCTATCTATCGACATCCGAACTATGCCCCAAATCTTCTATATCTTATGGCAATCTTTTTATATGCATGCCTGTATATTTATGCTAGCCTCAAGGTGAAGTAATTTGTCGCTTGTTCCGCAAACTGTTGTAACGCAAGAATTAAGGCGTTACCTTTAAAAAGATACCCTATGCTCTTCACTTACTGGACACATCCAGCTATTCTGGAGCCACCTTCTGCCAAAGCGTGGACCGATCTATATCCTGATTTTCGTGTTTTTTCTGATCAAGATGTTCTTAAAATCATAGAAACAGAAGAGGAACGAAGATTATATAATTCGATTCGCTTGCCCGCTGCAAAGTCAGATTTGGCACGTTTGCTTCTGTTGCGGCAGTATGGTGGCCTCTACGTTGATGCTCACACTGGCCCTGCAAAGGCTGAAAGGCTTGCGGCTACCCTGGAATACCTATCTGCATATGAGGTTTTACTTTTCGGGAAAAAATGGCAAGTCAAACTTCCGACAGACTTCAATCTTATGAATACTGTTATTGGATCTAGAAAATCATCCGCTTTGCTAGGCGTTATTATTAACAAGATATATTTCAACCTTTACCGGCAAAGAGCACAGGAATATGAAAGAAAATCATATGTCTCTTATGGCTTGCACTCTTTGACAGGTACAGGTGTTTTTGTTCAAGCTTTTTTTGACACATCATCTCCTCCGCCTCGCCTTAAATCAGAACACCGAGACCAAATTGGGATAGTGATGCTAGAAAACAACTCAAGCCATGGTTTTAACATATATCAATATTATGGTTACCGCGAACCTGGGCAACACTGGAGTGAACGCCAAAAGTCAGAACGGTTGTTTATGGCGCCTGGCGATTTAAGCTCGACTTCATCATTGGTATCGGCAAGCTAGAAGACGCAAATTACTCCACGTACTCTTAAGAGTAACGTTTCCCCAAATAGCTTGCCCAACATAAAAACCTGTGACACTCCAATGGAGTAGATTTTTATCCATATCCATCGGTCCGTTCCGTATTGCCACAATTAATCGTGGCAGAAGATTTATATTTAAATGACGCTCCTCTTGACCTGACATCAAGGTTCCATCAACTAGATTCAAAAAATCATTTACACCGTATGGATTTCTTCTAGCGTAGTAATTTTGCGAAGTTGGTGTGGCTGAACAGTTGTTTGTTCCCTTGATTGAGTGTTGTCTACATAACTTATCTAATATTATCTTGTAAAATAATGTCTGCTTACGAGGATGACTATCGCTTGTTAGAATAATACCTATTATTGCACTACCTTGGTTTACTTCGCATCCTTTTCCGACTCCAGAAACCCCTTCCGATAAAAAAATGTTAGCTTCAACCGTTAGTGTATTGAAACTCGATAATGCTAACGAAGCTCCTCTTTTTTGGTTCATTGCAAGAACACTTGGGTAATGAAGATCGCCCCTATTGGCACTTAAAAACAAATCAGACTCTCTGGGCCTACCCGCGAAAGTCATGCATGGGAGGACAGAGCCGTCTTGCCAGAGAGTAACAGACCTATGCTTGGAAGAGCCTAACACCCTAACCTCAGCCTCTCTTGAAGAAGCAACCCACTCTATACCTTTATCTGTCGTGAAATGCTGAAATGCTGAAAGTTGGCCTCCTGGTATATTCCATTGTGCAATCGACCAGTTAGGTGAAGGACCCATTTGTCCATAAACGTATGGCCCTCCCGGAGGCGGTGGATCCGGTGGTTGTAAAATCCCAATGTTTTCGATAGGAGAAAGCAATGAATCTTGATAGACTTTAGCCTTAGCTACGCTAAAGAAACTTATTCCAACCAAAAATTTCAAAGCTATTTTTGTTTCTAACTTCACCCTTCTCTTCCATCAAGGACACCAATACGAAATCAAGCCAAATCGTATAAAAACTGATTACTACGTAATATCCTAGTATCTTCCTTCCCATCCCCCACCAAGCGCCTGGTAGAGCGTGACTAAATCCGTGCCCAGCTTCTCAAGCGACTGCGCCTGGTTCTGCTGCGCGGCGAGGTAGGCCTGCTGGGCGGTCAGCACTGTCAGATAATCGACCAAGCCCTGCTTGTACTGATCCTCCGCCAAGCCGAGGGCAATTCCGCTTTGCCGCACATCGGTTTGCAGAGCCTGCTGGGTTGCGTGTTCCTGGGTATAGTTCACCAGGGCCGTATTGACCTGGGTGAAGGCGGTCAGCGCCGTCTTGGCGTAGCTGATGGCGGCTTCCTTTTGCTGGGCTTCGCGCAGATTCAATTGGCCATGCAATTGTCCGCCCTCGAAAATGGGGATCGTCACGGTCGGGCCGAGACCATAGGTGATCGACTTCCATTCGTTCAGATTGCTGAATTGCATGGCTTCCAGGGAAGCCGAAGCGGTCAACGTGACATCCGGGAAGAAAGCGGCCTTGGCCACGCCGATCTCGGCGGTGGCGGCGTGCAGCTTATCCAGTGCCTCGCGCATATCCGGCCGGCGGGTCAACAGGCTGGAAGGCAGGCCCACGGGCACGGTTGGTGGGGTCAGCGGCACGGGCACGGGGGTCAGCAGGTCTTGCGGCAAGCCCTGCGGCGTTTGCCCGAGCAACAGACCGATCTGGCCGATCAGCGCATCGCGCTGGGCGATGAGCCTGGGAATTTCCGAGGAGATCTGCGCCGCAGTGGCCTTGGCGTTGGCGACATCCAGCGAGGTGGTCAGCCCCGCCTGCTGGCGCTCAACCGTGAGCTGCACGAGCTGATTGGCGGATTCCAGGTTTTTCTGGGTAATGCCCAGAACGGCCTGCGTGCCGCGAAGCTGGATATAGTTGGTGGCCACCGCCGCTTCGACATTCAGCAGCGCGGCGCGGCGCGCCTCCTCCGAAGCCTTGGCATTCGCCACGGCGGCTTCCACGGCACGGCGGTTCTTGCCCCAGAGATCGAGGTCGAACATCGTCTGCAACCCGTATTGGTACAGGTTGTATGGTTCCGTCACAACGGGAAAGGCCGCGCCAAACATGCCGGTGGGGCTGTTGTCGCTGACCTTGTTCCGGGAATAGGCGGCATTTCCTTCCAGATTCGGGTAGAGCTTGGCCCCCTCGATCTGGGCTTGCGCCTCGGACTCAAGCAGGCGCTGCGTGGCGATCTGCAAATCGAGATTCTGCTTGACCGCCATGGTCTCCAGCTTGGTCAGCAGTGGATCGTCAAAGCTGTTCCACCATTGCGGATCCACCGCGTCGCCGGACACATAAGGCGCGTGACCCGTGGGAGAATCATCCAGATAAGCGCTGGGTACCGCGGTACGGGGTGCGGTGAAATTCGGCCCCACCATGCAACCAGACAAAGCCGTGAGCAGCCCAAGAGACAGGGCCGAGCCCATAAGGCCATGGCGCAGGCGAATAAATGTCACGATCCTCAAACTCCCTGTTCCGCCACGAGACGGCAATTGCACAAGACAGAACCATGCGCCGTATCACCATGGCAAGCGCCTGTGCGACACGAAACAAGCCCGAGTAACTGATGAAACCCCTTATTTCTTGCCTCATGGCGATGTTTGGCACCACGCTCAAAGCATAGAGGCTGCCATTCGGCACTATGCGCCACATATACTTGCATTAGGCGTGGCCCATCTCCATTTGACTGGGGCATTTCCTCCCCCCCTAAACTAAAGAAAAAGATAGGGACAAAAAACCAGGGCGGACGGGTCATTTTTATTATCAATACATTAAAGCGCAATGGAGCGGGTTTTCTTGAAAGGGTTCAGGAGAAATAAATTAAAAAAATGATAAAAAAGCCTTGCATCCGATTCGTTTTTAGCCAGTATTCAACCTTAGGTTTAGTATTGAAACCCAGGAGTATCTAGATGGTTGGCTTCACGTCGATGGATGCGCTCGTTCGCCAAAAGTTGCGGACTTGGCCACAGCATCCACCGGGCCTTGCGGATCACGATATGGGGGCCTCCGGCGCATGGATGCGCGCACGCCCCGGCGCACCACAGGATCCTGACCAACCTTATCTGAAACTGCCCGGTTCCAACCGCCTGCGTACAAATCCGGATGGGTTATGGTTCTGTTTCGGAGGAACCCAGGCTGATCCATTCGTGGATATATTCGCCATCGAAGCCTGCGGTTCATACCAAAACCTTCTGGACAAACGGTCGCGCTTCGCGCCTTCCATGCATTCAATGCTGGCGGTTTGTTCGGTCAACTGGCTGCTGCAACCGGTCTCTCTCACCAACTCCATGCCACGCTGGCATTATACCGGACTATTAGGCCGCCCGCCTGTGTCGCCATTGGCGTTGCCCGTGCGCGACATTCGGGTGATGTACGCGTTGCGCCCCCGGCATTACGCCAATTTCGCCTCAAGCCAGATCCCGCACGCCCATGAATTCTTCGCGCCTGTCGAAGCCATTATAGGGCCCGACGGATGGCATCATCCACATCTGCGCGCCTTTATTGCCCGCACGTCTCCCCGCGCCAATTTTTTTGATTATCCGGGCGTCTCGGCGGCATAGCCGGCTTTGCCGCTTAAGCCGCAACCTCAGCCGGCATTTTTCCGTCGGCAAGGGCCTTGGCGAGCGAGGTGCCATCCAGCTCATTGGCGATGGCATCCCTCACCCGGCGCATCACCTTGCGGATTTCGCAGCTTTGCTCGTCCCGGCATTCGTCGCAACGGCGGTAATAATTCACCGACACACAGGCCAACGGCGCCAGCGCGCCATCCATGATGCGAATAACTTGGCCGAAAGTAATGAGATCCGCCGGCTTCGCCAGGGCATAGCCGCCTCCCCTGCCCCGGCGCGAGCGCACGAGCCCATTTCGGTTCAATTCCAGCAAAATAGCTTCCAGGAACTTCTTGGGAAGATTTTCCCGCTCCGCGATTTCGGAAACGAGAAGAAGCCTTTCATTGTTTTCCCTGGCAAGAACCATCAGCGCCTGTAGGGCATATTTACATTTTTGTGACAGCATGAACATGCTCCTCAGCCGTGCCAACTTGCCATATTTATCTACAATACATATTTCTGATAGGAAATACGCAGGATAAAGCAAGACATATTATTAACCCTATATGGTTACAAGAAAACATCGTCTCGGCTTTGCCTCGCACCTGCAACAAAAAGCCGCCCCGAAGGGCGGCGGATGACGAGTTGATGATAGTTTGGAACGAATGTCAGGCCGCTTGGCGGCCTCTACCGCCAGCGGCACGCGCCAGCAGGCGGGCGCGCAACCGCTCGGGAACCTGACGGGCCGCCTTGGCGCGCGGCAACTCCATCTCAGCCATCTGGCCCTGGTCTGGATGCGTCTTCCAATTATCGAAATTCGCACGGCTTGCATGATCCAGGAACGTTTCCGCGGCCACCCCTTCCGCGAGGATCAGATCATGCTCGTCCAACTCAACGTGATAATAGGTAAAAACCGCCGGCATCGTGGCTTCCCGGGTAATGTTTGCCCCGTTCACCAGCGCCGCCGCATTGATGAGCAACCCATCCACCAACAACGCATGTTCAGGGGAGAGCAACAGATCACGGACGGGCAATCCCTCCTCCAAAGCGCCGGCCGCCACCCTCACCGGGTAGGATTTCAACTTGTCCGTGAAGCGCGAGGCAACCTTGCGTACCCCCATCCAGCGTACCGGTTTTGCCTGCCCCGCCGCCGTAAGCACCAGATCGCCCGGCCGCAGCGTCTCGACGGCGCGTGTGCCCGTGGGAGTGGCAAGCAACGTGCCTTCCAGGAAGCAAAGCGGCGTCGACCCGTCGTAAGGCGTCACCGGCGAGGGAGTACCCGACGTGCCGGAGGGCGTGGCGGTGGCATAGGTGAGGTTGGCGAACTCAAACCCGCCCGTGTCGCTGGAAGCCACCACGGAGGTAAAACCGGCGGAAATGCTGACCGAAACATAATGGGTGCTGTCATTATCTTCCGCGACGCTATAAGTGCCGGCGTCGGAACCGCTCTCGATCGTGGTCACGAGGTTCGTGCCATCGTAGGAAATCGTGGCAACAAGCGTGGTCCCATTATAGAAACTCAATGTGTTACCGTCGTTCATCGAACCCCAGAGCAACCCGAAATATTCCTGAGTATCGTTGAAGCTGATGGTGACATCGTTATTCGGCTCAGCCACCAGATAATCATTGGTAATGGAGTTGGTGGCATCGTTGGTGCCATTCTTTGATGGCGCCCAGCTATTGTCGGTATACCCACGCGCCACGCCTGCCTCGACAGAAGTGTCGGTTTCGTTGAAACTGATCGACCCACCCACGCCAGCTGATCCGCCAAAGGTCAGGGTATCGGTTGTGATCAGGGAGTTGTCGCTACCGTCTTCACCAAAAAGAATTTCATAAGTGCCATCGAGCTGGGGGATTAACATACCAGCCGCGTAGACAGTTGTTGGTGAGGTGGCCATCGAATCGCTCTCCTTGCTTCAACTTGCTCGCATTTAAAATTTTTTTAACTTGATGTAATAATCAAGTAAATGAGACAAGTTCAAAACTTTTAGTGATCGCGGCTTGTGAACCTTATAGTCGGGCGGTCAAGCTTGCCGCCACCGCTTCGGCGACCTTGATACCATCCACACCAGCGGACAAAATCCCTCCCGCATAGCCAGCCCCTTCCCCGGCTGGATAGAGCCCCTTCACGTTGAGAGAACAGAAATCCTTGCCACGGGTAATGCGCACGGGTGAGGAAGTCCGGGTTTCCACGCCGGTCAAAATCGCATCGGGCCGGTCAAACCCTTTGATCTGCCTGCCGAAAGCTGGCAAGGCCTCCCGAATGGCGGCAATGACGTAATCCGGCAAGGTGGGGGCTAGATCGGTAAGATGAACGCCTGGTTTGTACGAGGGCAGCACGTCACCGAACTCCCGTGAGGCCTGGCCGGCGATAAAATCGCCCACCAACTGTCCAGGGGCTTTGTAGCCGCCGCCCCCCGCCGTGAAGGCGGCACTTTCCCAGCGGCGCTGAAACTCAACCCCCGCCAGCACACCGCCTGGATAATCGGACGGAGTAATGCCAACCACGATTCCGGCATTGGCGTTACGCTCGGCCCTGGAATATTGGCTCATGCCGTTTGTCACCACCCGTTCAGGCTCCGAAGTGGCGGCAACCACGGTGCCGCCAGGGCACATGCAGAAGCTGTAAACAGCCCGGTCATTTTGGGCATGATGCACGAGCTTATAGTCGGCGGCTCCCAGAATGGGATGCCCGGCAAAACCGCCAAAGCGGTATCTGTCGATCATGCCCTGCGGATGTTCGATGCGGAATCCGATCGAGAAGGGCTTGGCCTCCATGAACACGCCGCGCTCATACAGACGCGCGAACGTATCGCGCGCAGAGTGGCCGATGGCGAGAACAACATGCGAAGCCTCAATTCGTTCGCCATCCTCCAGGGTCACGGCTTGGATCCGGGCGTCGCGTATATCGAAATCATCGACCTTGGCGCCAAACCGATACTCCCCTCCCAGAGCGGTCACCTTCCGGCGGATCGCTTCGACCATGGAGACCAGACGGAACGTGCCGATATGCGGCTTGGCGATGTAAAGGATTTCCTCTGGCGCCCCAGCCTCGACAAACTCCTCCATCACCTTGCGGCCAAGGTGACGCGGATCCTTGATCTGAGAATAGAGTTTGCCATCGGAGAATGTCCCAGCCCCTCCCTCGCCGAACTGGACATTGGACGTGGGGTCCAACTCTCCGCGACGCCAGAGCCCCCATGTATCCTTGGTACGGCTGCGCACCACCTTGCCACGCTCAAGAATAATTGGACAAAGGCCGGCTTCCGCCAGGATCAGCGCCGCTAGAATGCCGCACGGGCCCGTACCGATAACGACCGGGCGTTGCCGTGGAGGCCGAGCGGCCTTGGCCGGAGCGGCATAGCCCATATCCGGCGTGGGGCTGCCCTTGAGCGTGTCCACCGCCAGCACGGCATCGATGGTGTAAACCAGCATGATCTGGGATTTCTTGCGTGCATCCCAGGCGCGACGGTGCACATGCCAGGAGACGATGGCCTGCTCCGGCACGCCAAACCCAGCCGCGATGGCGGTCTTCAGCGCGGCCTCGTCATGGTCGAGCGGCAAGCGGAGTTCGGTCAGGCGGCGCATTGGATCGGACATGTCTGGTTTGGGCTCTACCCCGTCATGCGCGCCGCGCCAATCCATGGTTTGCCATCAAATTAAGATAGGCCAGTGATTGACCTTGAACGCGAGATCGGGTTTCGAGGAACTATCTATTTGCCGGAGCCGCGCGCGTGAGACTCTTTCCCTGGTGGAGTTTGTGTTTTCCCCTGCTGGCCCTGCTGCTGCTGGGTGCCAACAGTGCCTTGCATTTCAACGGCCCTGCCCTGCTGCTGCTGATTTTCGCGTTGGGCGGCACGGTTTTTTCAGCCGTGCATTACGCAGAAGTCATCGCTCATAAGGTCGGCGAACCGTTTGGCACGCTGGTTCTCGCTGTTGCGGTGACGGTCATCGAGGTGGCGTTGATCGTCTCCGTGCTGATTTCCGATGGGGCCGAGAATGGCGCCGTGGCGCGGGATACGATCTTTTCAGCGATCATGATCGTTTGCACCGGCGTCGTCGGATTATGCGTTGCCGTGGGGGCCGGACGGCATATGGAGCAGGGGCTGAATGTCAAAGGCTCGGCGGGCGCGCTCAGCGTGCTGATGGCGCTTTCGGTGCTCACACTGGTATTGCCGGATTTCACCGCCAGCCCCGGCCCGACCTTCAACATCCACCAGCTTGAATTCGTCGGCGTGGTGTCCCTGGTGCTGTATGCCATTTTCGTCTTTGTGCAGACCGTGCGGCACCGCGATTATTTTCTGACGGAAAACAGCGGGAGCGAGGCGCATCATCCCCCGCCACCGACGGGGCAAGCCCTGGCGGCTTTAGGCGTGCTGATTTTGTGCCTCGTGGCTGTCGTGGCCTTGGCGAAATCCTTGTCGCCGACGGTGGAGGCCTTTGTTGAACAATCCGGCGCGCCAAAATCAGTCGTGGGGTTGGTCATCGCGGGGTTCGTGCTGCTGCCGGAAAGCCTCGCGGCCTTGCGCGCGGCCCTGCGCGATAAGTTGCAAACCAGCCTGAATCTAGCTTTTGGCTCCGTTATCGCCAGCATCGGCCTGACCATCCCCGTGGTCGCCGCCGTCTCCATCTGGATGGGAAGGCCCTTGACGCTTGGTCTGGACCAGAAGGAGATCGTGCTATTGGTCCTGACTTTGTTGTTGAGCATGATGACCGTCCAAACCGGACGAACCACCATTCTGCAAGGTGCCCTGCATCTGACTGTTTTCGCGGTGTTCCTGTTCTTCGCCGTCGTGCCCTGAAGCCCCGGCTCTTTTGAGGCGATGGCCGTGAAACTGGTGATCGATCTACGTTGCCTGCAGGACCGGCAATATTATGAACGGGGCATCGGCAATCATACGCGCAGCCTGCTGCGCCACGCCCCGGCGGGCTGGGTGGGAATTTTCGATCCCTGCCTGTCCCCCTTGCCGAATGAAGTCGCCCAGCTAGCGGGAGCGCTTTCACCGCATGCTTACGTGCCGGGGGCTGAAATATTCCTGAACCCCTCGCCTTTCTCCGCCGATCAGAATTTTTGCGCCCGGTTGTTGACCGATTCACGCGTGAAAAAGGCGGCTTGTGTTTATGACTTTATTCCGTTCGACCAACCTGAACGTTATCTGTCCTCTCCCGTGGCTAAGCTTGAATATCTAGCTTCCCTGGTCTGGCTGAAACGCTACGATTTATTTTTGCCGATCTCGGTGCCGACCGACGCAAGGTTGCGGGAATTACTCGGAACAGTGGAAAGCGTGGTCACCGGTGTGGGGCTGCCGCCTTTTCCCGCCATGCCAGCCGCCGCCAGCCCGCGCCATATTCTGATGGTGGGCGGAGACGATCCACGCAAAAACCCGGACGTGCTGCTGCGCGCTCATGCCCATAGCCCGGTCTTGCGCCCATACCCGCTGGTGATCACCGGATCCTACAATGCCGAGGTTTCAGCGCGGATGCGCGACATGACGCGAGTAGAATTGCCGGGGCGCGTGAGCAATGCGCAAATGGCCTCGCTTTATGCCAACGCGCTCATGGTGGTGACCCCCTCGCGGGCCGAGGGATTCTCAATGCCGGTGATGGAGGCATGCCGGGCGGGCGTACCGTCCCTGGCCTCGGATATCCCCGCGCACAGGGCTCTATTGCCGAAAGACTTCCTGTTTGGAACTGATGACGAAACGGCTCTGGCAAATTTGCTGGAAGATGTTCTGACCCGACGGGCCGAAGTCACGGCCACGCAAGCTGAACTGGCCGCGCCTTTCACTGAAGCCTCCGTCGCTGCCCGGGTATTCTCCGCCCTGTCGGCCAAACCAAGCCGGCAGGGGCAGACACGCCAACCGAAAATCGCGGTGCTCACCCCCCTGCCCCCAGCGCATAGCGGCGTGGCGGATCATTCCGCTGCCTTGCTCAAGGAACTACGCAAACTGGCTTCGGTCGACAGCTTCTCCACCGCGCCATTTTCGCCACTTGCCATACAGGATGGACAATACGACGCCGTGCTCTGCGTCATCGGCAATTCACCGCTGCATGAAGAGATTTACGATCTTTGCGTGCGCCATGGCGCGGCGGCGCTGTGCCATGATTCGCGTCTGCTGGGGCTGGCGACCGCCCAGGGCATGGAGACCGCCATTGCGATAGCCTCGGCGGAGTTGGGGCGGAATGTCAGCGCGACGGACATCCAAAGCTGGGCCTTGGACGAAACCAAACGTGAGGCGAGTTTTCTGGGCCCCTTGGCACGGGCGGCCAGGCCTCTGATCTTTCACGCGCCACAACCCGCCGCGCTATGCCGAGAACGTTTCAGCGCGGATGCGCGGTTTCTCCCTTTCCCGATGATGCGCCAGCACAAGCCGGTGACATTGGCTGAACGCCAGATGGCGCGGGAAAAACTTCAAGTCGAAGCCGATGAAAAGCTGATCCTGTCATTCGGGTTCCTCGTGCCAGGCAAGGCGATCGCAGAGGCGTTATCGGCCCTTGCCTTGCTCAAATCGCAACATCCACGAGCACGACTGGTCTTTGCGGGAGAAGCCGGAATGGAGCTCGCGGCGCTGCGGCCACAGGCAAAGGCTCTAGGGGTGACTTTGGGCACGGGATTTTTGAGCGAAACGGATTATCGCGCCTGGGCGGCGGCGGCGGATGCCGGGCTACAATTGCGCACAGGGCAAAGCGGTGCGATTTCGGCGGCATTGCAGGATTGCATCGGCACGGGGCTGCCGAGCGTGGCAAGCCGGGACCTTGCTGAAAACATCAATGCTCCCGCCTATGTGGAGCGGGTGGCGGACAATCCCGACCCATGTGAAATCGCGTTCGCCCTGGGTAAAACCCTAGCCACCCCCAGGGATACGGAGGAAGCCAGAACAGCATATTGTGCCGCTCACTCCATGACAGCCTATGCGGCACGGTTGCTGGAGATGCTGCTTTCTTCAGCCACCTCCTACCTTTAAGTGAAGTTTCCATGGGTATGGACGCGAAAGCGGCCTTTAAACGGCACGACGTTCGACATGTGTGATCCTAGCCAGAACGTCTCGCGCTTCAGTATCCCAATCAGGCGGGCAGCGGATGTACAACCTCATTGATTGGGTCACATAAGCCCATCGGCCTCATCGTGCTCTAAAAATCCGCGACGGTGCAAGCATAACCAGCTGAGGAAACCTCACCGCAGAAACGCGCCGCGGCAAGCTTGCTGGTAAACCCACCTACCCGCAAGCGATAATAGGTCTGACCCTTGACATCGGCTTGTTGAATATCAGGCGACTTACCTTTGAACAGGACGGGTTCGGCGGCCGAAATCTTTCGCCACTGAAGCTTCGCTGCCGCTTCGCTATTCAGCGCGCCAAGCTGCACCATCGCAGGGCCTGAGGATGCCTCCGGTACAGGCGTAGCAACTGCAACTGGGGCAGAACCATGCGCGGTGGGAGGCACCATGCTTGGCTTAGGCGTGGAAGAGACGCTGGTTGCGGTTGTGGGGGTTGGTCCGGGCATTGAAGAAGAGATGGCGCCAGGGATTGGGGAAGGCCCCGTATATGCGGCGTCCGGGTCTCCGCTCGTGGAGATTGGAGGAGGCGTGACCATGGCGGGCGTAGGCGTGGCCATGGCGGCTGGCATCAAAGATGTTGGCGCAGCCGAGACGGGAACAGAGCTTGAGGTGACCGTGGGTGTCACCACGGCGGGTTGAGTGGGAGCCGGCGGTGGCGGTGGCGCGGGATGCTGGATGGAACTGGCGATAAGCTCGGAAAACCCATCCATGGCCTGCTGAATCTGATCGGGCGGCAAATCGACGGCCAACACATTGCGAGCTTCCTGATCACGCCCGGAAGCAATGAGGGCCGCGGCATAATCCTGACGAATCTTCGGCGTGGCACTCTGCCCGGTCGCCAAGGGACCGAGATATTGCAACGCCTCTGGCCCATGGCCGGATAGCGCCAGAGACAATCCCAGATTCACTTCCGTGGCGATGCTGGCCGGGTTGGCGAGCAAGGATTTTTGATATGGCTCCACGGCCCCCTGGAAATTTCCTTGCAAGTCACGGGCCACGCCCAGATCGCTCCACGCCGCGGCATTGCCCGGGTCGGCTTGCACGGCGGCCATGAAGGCTTGTTCCGCCGCCGCGGGATCCGTCTTCAGCAAGCAACGGCCAAGCCCTGTTTCAGCACGGCTGGACTTCGCATCGTATTTGAGGGCGAGTTGATAAGCCGCCTGGGCAGGCAGACAACGACCCAGCGCATAATAGGCATCGCCCTCATGCACCAGGGCATCCACGTTGTTCGGGTCATCCTTGAGAATGGATTGAGAGATGGAAAGCGCCATGTTGGGATCGCCTCCCTCAATGGCGGCATCCGCAACATTCAACGTATTAGGGCCGATACTTCCCGAAGACGCATTGACGGCTCTCTGCGAACCAGACTGGGCACAAGCCGCTAGCGCAAAAACCAACGCCACCGACGCACAATGACGCAGCGCGTTGAAGCAGGAAGAACCATTCATTACGCGGGCAGAGAGGGTCATAAGATTATATCTTCTATCGCTTGTTTATCGGTCAGTGATGATTCAGGACGGCCAGAACATTGATCACGGCGGGACCGCCAACGATCAAAAAGACGCAAGGCAGGATGAAGACAATCATTGGCAGGGTCATCAAAGTTGGGAGTTTGCCCGCTTTTTCTTCGAAGCGAATCAACGCCTCGGCACGAAGCTCCGCTGAGAGGCTGCGCAGCGCCTGTGTCAAAGGGGTGCCAAACTGCAGTGATTGAATCAAGGTCGTCGCCAAGCGTTTCAGTACTTCAAGACCAGTGCGTTCACCGAGCGAGGTCATCACCGACCGCATATCCGCGCCAATTTGCAACTCACGGGAAGTTTGTGTCAGTTCCTGAGCCAAATCCGGATTCAGCAGTGAGATCTCTTGCGCCACGCGCGCAATTCCAGCTTCCAGAGCCAACCCCGCGTCAGCGCAAATGACCAACATATCGAGCGCATCCGGAACACCTCTTTCAACCTGCTCCAGATGACGCGTGCGAATATTCGTGGCGATCATCTCCGGCAGCAACATACCCGCCACCGCGCCACCGCCCAACTTGAGGCAGAGCCCCAAAGCGCCGGGCATGAAATTTTTCAGCGTGAGATAGAAAACAATTGGAAGCAGGAAGAAAAGCAGAATTTTCGCGCCGACAAAAAGACCAAGCCCCCTGCCCCCTCGGAAACCGGCTCCCTCAAGCGTGGCGGTCATTTCAGTCAGAGTCTTACGCGACAACAAACCAGAGCGGGCGATGAACATCCCGAAAGAAGAAACCGCCCGCACCAGCATGGAGCCTTCGGGCTTCGACGCTTCGGCGGCGCCATCCTTTCTGCCATGAATCGCAAGATCGAGCCGCTTATTCAACTTCTGCATGCGGCCAAAATCATTGACCAGCAGCAAGGCCGCGCCAGCCAACAGCAGCAGGCAGACAGCCATTCCGATCAATACATACAGAGGGGGGATCGGGCTATTTGAGAACATTGCTGATCATGAACTGAATAACCCCGATTCCCGCAGCCATCAGCAGAATGGCGGCCCCCAATACGGCCTGCCCCCCTGACGTGACAAACAGCACCTTGATATAAGCGGGTTGTAGCCAGAATAAGCCGCCTCCCGCGAAAAACGGCAAGGCGGTCAATACCATTGAACTCATGCGCGCCTCGGCCGTCAGCGCATAGCCACGCGATTTCAAGGCGACACGTTTGCGAATGACCTCGGCCAATGTTTCCAGCGTCTGGGTAATTCCACCACCGGAACGAGCCTGCAACGTAATCGCCGTGGCGAAGAACTGATATTCCGTCAGCTTCACACGCTCGGCCAACTCCCTGAGGGCAATATCGAGGGGAATACCGATGGTCACCTTATCCGCCAAAATGGTGAATTCATGCTTTGTTGGCTCCTGCGCGTCCTTGGCCACGGTGCGCAGTGCCTCGCCCATCGGAATACCGACCCGCACGCAACGGACAATGGTGTTGAGCGCATCGGGAAACTGCTCAATCAGCCTGGCGTTACGGCGATTCTTGAACCAGTTGAAGATGAAACGATCGACAACATACCACAACACGGGCGACAGGAAATATTTGACGATGAGCCAAATCTTGACGTGACGCCCGAGCGGATGCGAGGCCAGCCACATGACCAATAATGTGATTAACAGCGCCAGTGGCGGAACCAGCCACCATTTGATCGGATAGGTCTCGGCTTGTTGCAGATCCACGCCGATCAGCCCGGCGGCGCGTTCCTTTAACTGATCCAGCCGCGAGGTGGAGCGTACAAGGGTCAGTTCCTCATCCAACGTGGTGATCGGCTGATTTTCTGGTATGATCGCATGCTTGATCCGGAGCTTCAGCTTTTCCTCGCGATCATGTTCCGCGACCACCCAGATCGTCACGCCGACCGCCGCCGCCGCAAGCAGGAGCACCACGATCAGCAGCAGGAAAAGCTCATGCAAAAGCATCAGACTTCCTCCAGCGCATTCATCCAGGCACGGTCCAACCCATAATATTGCAGGCGCTCCTGAAAGGAGGAACGAATGCGGCTAACCTCGTATCGCCCGATCAACCGGCCATTCGGCGTCTCGCCGGTAATTTCCAGTTTGAAAATATCGTTGAGAAGCTGGGTTTCACCCTCGATGCCCGCGATCTCCGTGACCTGCGCCACACGTCGCCCACCATCGCGCTGACGTTCCACCTGGATGATGAGATTTACCGCCGCGCAGACCTGCTGGCGGATGGCGCGCGGCGTGAGTCCCATGGAGGACATCTGCACCATGTTCTCGATACGTGAAAGCGCATCACGCGTGTTGTTGGCGTGAATTGTGGACATCGAGCCATCGTGGCCGGTGTTCATCGCCTGCAGCATGTCGAATGCCTCGGAACCGCGTGTCTCGCCGATGATGATGCGATCAGGACGCATACGCAATGCATTGCGAACCAGATCGCGCGCCGTCACCTCGCCTTTGCCTTCCAGGCTGGGCGGACGGGTTTCCAGCCGGACCACATGCGGCTGCTGCAATTGCAACTCGGCGGCATCCTCCACCGTGACGATACGTTCGGTGGCGTCGATAAAACGCGAAAGCGCGTTCATCATCGTGGTCTTACCAGAGCCCGTGCCGCCCGAGACAATGATGTTCAGCCTGCAGCGCGCCGCGATTTCCAACACCCGAGCAATGGGCGGCGTCATCGCGCCGAACTCAATCAATTTATTGAAATCGATCGGTTTCTTGGAAAATTTACGGATCGAGATCGAAGGCCCATCGATCGCCAGAGGCGGCAGCACGATATTCACGCGCGAACCGTCCTTGAGGCGCGCATCGCACATCGGGCTGGATTCATCCACGCGCCGCCCCACAGAGGCCGCGATGCGCTGGCAGATATTGGTCAAATGCGTCCAGTCGCGAAAATGCACGGGCACCTGACTAAGCTTGCCGCCGCGTTCAATGAACACATGATCCGGGCCATTGACCATGATGTCGTTGATGGTTTCATCCAGCAACAGCGGCTCCAAGGGGCCCAGCCCCAGCATATCGTCCACCAGTTCAGTGGCGAGAGCCCTCTGTTCACGGGCATTGAGCTGCACGCGTTTCTCGGTCGCGAGGTCGGAAATCAGCCGTTCCACCTCAATCAACAACCTGTCGGCGGACAAGGCGGCCACGGCCGTCGCGTCCATGCGGGCAAGGCACATATTACGCAGTTCCGCGATTTCAGCGCGCACCGAAGCACCGGTATTGAGCGGTATGCGCGTCATTTCCACCGGCGGCGGCACCGGAGGGGCAGCTTGCACCGGGACGGCCGCCGAAGCTTCGACAATCTCCTCGCGGCGGCGGCGGCCGAAAACCGGTATGCTGTCGGACATCCCGACCTATCCTTTCTGCAAACCGAGCATCTTGAAGACACCCGAGAACGGAACCGCATGCCGTGCCGGCACCGCGCCAGTCTCCTCACGATTGGCAACAAAGCCGATTTCCCGTGAAAGATCTGAAATCGCCTGGCGAAACGGTCCCTTGACGGTCACCGCCGGTTCACCAAAGCTGGCGCTTTCATTCAATTGCTTCGGCATGTCGGGAATGGCGATGTCGATCTTGACCTTCAGCGCCTCCTCGATCTGCTTTCGGCTTAAACCACCGGGCCTTCCCTGACGGTTGAGCACGACAGTGGGGCTTTGTGGTTGCCAGGGGCCATTGGGCAGGCTGAGCAGGCGCAACGTATCACGCACGGAGGCCAATGAGGGATCCATGACAATAACGCGGTGATGCGCGAACTCGATGAGCTCACGGTTACAGGCCATTGGCAGGAAGGGCACATCCATGATCACGAAATTATAACGAACGCGCAGCGCTTCGATCAGGCGCCGGGCCGCGCCGGGCGCATAATTCATCGGTTCCGTCAACTTTTCCTCGGAAGCGAGGACATTCAAACGCTCCAGGACCGGCTGCGCGGCGCGCTCGACAAACAGCGTGTCGATTCTGTCTGGTGTCTCCAGAGCCATGCGTAAACCAGGCCCGGTTTTTCCTCCCAGCAGCAATGCGCCGGACCCCATGTGAATGTCGGATTCCAGGAACACGGTGTGGCGCTTGGCCGTGACCCCCAGAAGCCAGGCCAGATTGCCCGCGATGGTGGTGGCGCCGACACCGCCACGCGCGCCAATGACCACCACGACGCGACCGCCACGGGCAGCGTCTTGTCCGATAGCTTTGCGGGTAATCAGTGGCGCGAAATGCCGGGCCACGGCTTCCTTGGTAATCGGCTTGAAAAGATATTCCATCACGCCCATGCCGCGGGTGATGTGACGGTAGAAATCCATCTCCTGACTGTCGCCGATGACCAGCACGCGCACGCCGGGTTCGACCACGTCGGAAAGTTCACCAAGCGCCTGTAAGGGTTGTTCCTCGCCGGCAATGTCCACAATCAGCACTTCCGGGGTCGGCATCTTGGCCATGGCGGCGATTGCCGTGCGCACCGTGCCGCGCCGTATATCCACACCACCGGCCGTTGCTTCGGTTAAACTGTCGCGAAGCACCTGTTCGCTGGCCGGATCGCCTATATAAGCAAGAACGGTCAAACGGTCCGGACGGCTAACGACACCACTCTCATCCGAGAGAGGTCCGATTGCTCCCTGGCTGTTCATGCCTTCTCCTTTCCCGCCCCACTCATGCTCAACTGCCTCCAGAAATCGAGGTTGCGGGCGAGCTCGGCGTCAGCTTCGTCTGGATGCCCGCCGCCGTGCCGTTGGTTGTGGCCTTTTCGATGCCCCCCACGGCGATGATGCCATTTTCACCCGGTTCGGACTGGCCGCTGATCAGATCGGCCTTATTGGCTACTTGCTGTGCGATGGTTTCATTCGCCGCCCCTGTCTCCGACCATGTGCCAGGCCGGTTATAGGGATTGAACGCCCCCTGACAACCAGCCAGAGCCAGCAGCGCCACCCAGGAAAGGAACAAAAAACTTGAACGCATAACGGTTTGTTCCTTTACTGTACGATAAACCCGGCATCGCCAGGAATGCTGGCCTTGGCCACGTTGGTCCCGTTATTGCGCAAAAGCAAAATACGCTGCAGGTCATTCGGCGGTGACCAACCATCGTCCGGCGAGGCAATGGAGTTCGGGTTATTGACGGGTTTCACGATATAGGGCGTGACGGTGATGACCAGCTCCTGCTGCTCACGCTGGAAGGCGTTACCGCGAAACAAGGCCCCCAGGATGGGAATTTCCGACAAGCCGGGAATGCCATTGCTCACTTGGTTGGTGGTATCCTCCAGCAATCCGGCAATGGCCATCCCCTGCCCGGAGCCGAGAATCACCGTACTCGACGCGGCGGTAACATCGAGAGAAGGGACGGCATAACTCTCAGAGCTGGCGCCTGAGCTAATCGTAGCTGAATTTGAACTATCGATCGTGCTGATTTGCGGAGAGACCTGCAAAGCAATGCGCCCATCAGAAAAAACAGTCGGAATGAACGACAGCAAGACACCGTAATTTTTGAAGGTGACCGTTGTCGAGGTGCCACTGCTAGTGCCACTCGACACAGGCACGGGAAACTGCCCACCCACCTGAAAATCGGCCTGCGTGCCAGAAAGCGTGGTCAAGGTTGGCTCGGCCAGGATATGGGCGAGATTATCCGTGGCCAGGGCATCGATCACTCCCTCGAATGTCCCACCTGGAAACGTGACCCCCAAACTGCCGGCCGTGGCCGTCGACAATGAACTTGGCGCCGACGCCGTGGTGCCCGTAATGGCGAATTTTCCAATTGAAATCGCGGAAGAGCCAACATTGCTCCAGTTGATGCCAAGCTCGCGCGTGACTTGCCTGGACATTTGCGCGATACGGACCTTCAACTCGACCTGGATGGGCTGCTGTACCGTGAGGTCGTTCGTAACCTTGCCGTTGGGCGAAATAAGCTTTGCCTGATTGATCACGCGGTCGGCTTCCTCGGCGCTCTTGACCGTACCGTGGACGATCATGCCCCCTGGTTCGGACTCCGCCGTGACCCCACCGCCAGGCGCTGTGACCCTGGCTTGGCTGTCAACACGATGATCACTATATTGTGATGGATTCACCGTAATTGAATATTGCGCAATCCTGTTGCCGGAGGCATCTGTAGCCACCACATCAGTCTCGCCAGGGGATTTACCGAACACGAACATGGTGCCGGGGCTAGCCGGGCGGACTGAGGCGATGCTGTCGTCCGCCACGAACAAATTGGCGACTGGACGTGGAAGCTTGACCAGCTTGCCCTGCCCCTTTGCGATGGACAACCCGCCGTAATAAGCGGGGGGTATGACTTGCGCCGGCTGCTCCGAGGCGGAAGAATTCTGCTGGGGTGTAAACTGGCCTTGCGGGCTGTCGCCGCCATTGTTTGCCGCATGCGCGGCCGCGAGCGGAACGGCCGTGAACAGCGCCAGTACCGGAAAAGCAAAAAAGCTGCGCATCAGAACTTGAACTCCCCGGAGGCGCCTGAAGAAATCACATTGACCGTCGTAACCGGCTGCTGCGGCGGCTGGGCCGCCCCAAGGGCCGGAGAGACTTGCCCAGCCCATACAGGCGCGGGTATGGATGCCGGCGCCGTCTTACCCGGCATGGACGCTGTTTGCGCTGAATGCACGATAAGGGAAAGCTTCCCGAGATTGACGGCCACCAAACAGCGAGCCGCCTGCTCCTGCGTCACTTCCAAAGTGACTGTCGAGGCCGGCTTGCTGTTACCGTCATTGTTATTGCTCGTACCCTTGATCAACTCCGTGCCGGTGGCGATCACGCGAACGTCGCTCAGCACCACTTCGGCGGCAATACGCTTGGCATCCGGCGCACCCGGAATCGCCTGGGTCAGCAGCACATCAACCCTGTCTCCCGGCCAGATCAGACCATCGGCTCCAGTAACATTATCCACAGCGACTGTAACCGCCCGCATGCCAGGCGAAAGGACCGCGGCCAGGAAACCATGGTCGCCTGGGTGAATGACCTTGTCATCGGTAATGGGCGCGCCTTGGGTCAATGCCGCCCGGACCATCGCGCCAACCAGGGACGCGCGGTTTTGCGGCGTATCCAGAATCGCACCCGCCGGAGCGTTCGCACTCAAAACCGACTGATTGCCTATATTCGAGGGGCGAATGAGCGCCCCACCAGAGAGGGGCCCCGCCGCGACGAGAATTTGCTCGGTCGGCGGCGGCGCGGCGGCGACGGGTTTCTTCTGCCCTTGATTGAGAATCGAATAGCCAAACACCACCACGGCAACCAAGGCAGCGATCAAAACGACGAAAATGCCGAGACGGAAGACCATGATTCAACCTATGACTGGAGAACGCGCGGCAACATGACCATCAACGTACCGCCCGAGATGGCAACCGCATAAGGAAGAGGCCCGCGACGCGCGACGCGCCATTGTTCCGCCCGCAGACAGCGGCGTAAACAAGACCCTGCATTCGACACCACGGGACGGCGCACCAGGAAAGAGAGCAACAAATAAAAAATTGCCAATCCTCCCCCCAAAAGCATGACATGGGCAACAGATAGAAGTTCCATCTGCCACGAAGGCTGAATGAGCAATGAGGAAGCCGCCCAAAGCTTCACATCGCCGCCGCCCATCAAGCCCGCGGCCCAAATACCAAAAAGAAGAATGAATATGATGGCGGCCGCCCCCAGCGAGGGAAGCAAATTATGGTCGAGCCCCCGAAGCGCCACGCCACACAGGAACACCCCACCCGACACCCAATTCGGAACCGTCCTGGCGGCGAAATCATGTAGCGCCGCGTAGAGAAGCAAAAACAGGGAGAGGCTGGCCAATAACAGGGTCACACACACCTCGTCACTTCACGGCCGCTCACAAACATGCCACGCATCCCTCTCACCGATTCGGTCTTCGTTAACCCGACGAATCCTGCAACAGGAATGATTAGAATCAAATGAATTATCATCAGATCATCGAATCGCCCATCTGATGCGTATCGTTAGCTCTAATGCCACTGCTTGCAAAAGAAATATTCACAGAAACAGCGCCTAATCGCCCGACATGATCAGCAAAGACCACGGACGCCAACACGGCCGGCCGGAAAACCGGCCAGCCGCTAGAATTTCTTAAAGAACAGAAATTACAGTTCAGAAGCAACCGTATTGAAGGTGCTGGAGATGTGAGTACCAAGCTGGCTCACGGCGGCAATGATCACCACGGCGATCAGAGCGGCGATCAGACCATACTCAATGGCGGTGACGGCACGCTTGTCGACATTGAACTGAGCAAACTTCTGAGCAATGGCGGTACGGACAAAGTTCACGAGCACGAGGAAACCCTTTCAAAACATTAATCCAACAGCAGGATCGGCCAACACCACCAGAGATCGTCACGGCAGATGCCCTTGCAACCGCTGAATGCTACCCCATCCGCGTATTCCGGACATGTTTAATACATAGAAATCAGTATATTCTGTCAAATATAGTTTGCCCGTATACAAAACAATTAAGCGTGATGAAACATAAATCACACAGTTTCGCCGCCGCTCCACGGTCTTAAAATTTATACAAATCTTTGGCGGGTGAGTGTCTAAACTTTATTGACACACGCTCGCTTCAAAATTTTAATTAACCAGTCATTATTTGATTATCGTTAACAAAAGTTTTTATAATTAACACCCAAAGTCAGCTTAACCATGCACGGGGCTACAACTCCGAAGCGACCTGATTAAAGGGCGTCGCGACCTCTTTGCCTATACTGCTGATCCCCCCGACAATCGCGGCGACGATGATCAAGGCGATCACGGCATATTCAATCGAGGTCACAGCCCGATGATCGCCTCTGACACATTTCAATTTTTCTGAAAATTTATCATAAAAATGAATAGCTTGCATGGTTCAATCCCCCTTGGCCCTCTGGGCGCCACTCCTCAACTGATCCAGCAATCAAGCTCCCACCAAATTTTCTAACGTAACACTTCTCACCAGCATAGGGCTGTCACGTAAATGTGTTGCGCGGCTTGATGAACCGTCGATTCTTGCAGTTTTACCGAGCCATGATATGACCCGCTTGGCCCTCGCCCCCGTTGGCTAACTGGATAAGCTCCGATCCTTCTAAGTTCGTTTATGCAGGTTCGAGTCCTGCCGGGGGCGCCAATTTTCCTCAACCGCCAGGCTCTTGACGCTGCGCCCCGCATCCGCAACGGGTGCGCCATGACCCCTGCCGGACAACTCGCCGCCGCCATTGACCTGCTCAGCCTTATCGAAGCAGACCCACGCCCCGCCGACGCGGTGGCAAATCATTTTTTTCGCACCCGCCGCTTCATCGGCGGCGGCGACAGACGGGCTGTTTCCGCCTTGGTCTGGGGAGTGATACGCACGCGCCGGCATCTCGGCTGGTGGCTGGATTATGCCCATGCTCCACAAACGGCTCGCCTCTTGCTGGCCCTGCAAGCGCTGTTTTCGGGTCAAACACCCAACAAGATCGCCAGCGCCTTTATTTCCGGCCGTTATGGCCCACCGCCACTGACCCCCGCCGAAATGGCGCTGCTGGAGAAGCTCTCCACCCGCACGCTGGAACACCCGGACATGCCAGAGCCGGTGAAGTTCGAAATTCCCGACTGGATCTTGCCCAAATTGCACGCTCAATTCGGCCCCGCCCTGGCAGCCGAGATGGCGGCCATGAATGAGCCCGCTCCACTTGATTTACGTGTGAACCTGCTGAAGACCGACCGTGACAGCGCTTTGCGCGCCTTGGCCGCGGAAGGGCTGAAAGCCGAGCGCACCCAATATTCCCCTTGGGGGCTAAGACTGACAAACCGCCAATCCGTGACCACCGGCAAAGCTTTCCAGGAAGGGCTGGTGGAGATTCAAGATGAGGGTAGCCAGCTCATCGCCCTGGCCGTGGATGCCCAGCCTGGCATGAGGGTGGCCGACTTTTGCGCCGGAGCGGGTGGCAAAACATTGGCAATCGCCATGGGCATGGGCAATAAAGGCCATATTATCGCCTGCGATGTCTCCGCGCCAAGGCTGGAGGGAGCCATCAAGCGGCTACGCCGCGCAGGCGTGCACAATGCCGAGCAGCACTTGCTGGAATCAGGCGACAAATGGGTGAAACGGCAGACAGGTAAATTCGACCGCGTGCTAGTGGATGCGCCTTGCACCGGCACCGGAACATGGCGCCGCAACCCCGATGCGCGCCTGCACCTGAGCGAGCGGGACCTTACCGAACTCACCTTTAAACAAGCGGAAATCCTAGACCGGGCGCAAAAATTGGTAAAACCGGGCGGGAAGTTGGTTTACGCCACCTGCTCCGTGCTGCAAGATGAGAATGAGGCACAGACGGAGGCGTTCATGGCGCGTCATCCTGAATTTACCCCCCTGCCCCTGGAAGCGCCGGAAGCGCTGCGCGGGAGCGCCGTGTTGCGCCTCTCTCCCGCTCGAAATGGCACGGATGGCTTTTTTGCCGCCGTGATGGTGCGGCGCAGTTGATTTCCATCCGCCGCGCCAGATTGTCCGATGCCAGTTTTATCGCTGCTGTTCATGTCGCGACTTGGCGCAGCGCCTATGCAAACCTCTTGCCCGACGATTATCTGGCCAATCTCTCGGTCTCCCGCTTGGCTGGCTATTATGAACATGGCATCCGGCTTGGACTTGGGCTGCATGTCGCGGCCAGTTATGGGGTGCGCGGTGGCCCTCCGATTTTGGGGTTTTCATCCGCCGTGCGCTGCCGGGACCCAAGCTTGGGTGAAGGCGAGGTGGAAACACTCTACGTACTCGACGATTACCGGGAGCGCGGGCTGGGCGGACAATTGTTGCGCGCCTCGGCCAAGCACTTGGCTCAACTTGGTTGCCGCTCGGCTTTTGCCTGGGTTTTGAGCCAGAACCCGTCCCGCTATTTTTATCAGCATTTGGGTGGCAAGCAGATCGCCAGCGGTACCACCAAGGTCGGCGACGAGGATATTCCACAAACGGCATTTTCCTGGGATCCGATCACCACTCTGCTGGACGTGGACGCTTAAGGCCTCTGTTGCAAAAGCAAGCTCGCCGCTCTAGTTGGGCACATGAGCCAGCAAAAAATTCTAATCCTGGATTTCGGCAGCCAAGTGACCCAGTTGATCGCACGGCGTGTGCGCGAAAGTGGGGTTTACTGCGAGATTCTCCCCTTTAACGCAGATGTGCAGCGTATGCGCGACTTCAATGCCGCCGGCATCATCCTCTCCGGTGGACCGGCCAGCGTGGCCGAAGAGGGAAGCCCGCGCGCCCCGGATTGGGTATTCGAGAGCAAGCTGCCTGTTCTGGGTATCTGCTATGGCCAGATGTGCATGTGCGTGCAGCTGGGCGGCGAAGCCAAGGGGGCTGAAATCCGCGAATTCGGCCGGGCCATGGTCGATGTTGTGGCTGAATGCGAACTGTTCGAGGGCGCTTGGAGTGTCGGCGCGCGCGAGCAGGTCTGGATGTCTCATGGCGACCATATTTCCGCGCCTCCGCCGGGTTTTAGAACCGTCGCGGTCTCGGAAGGCGCTCCTTATGCACTCATCGCCAATGATGAGCGCAAATATTACGGCATGATGTTCCATCCGGAGGTGGTGCACACCCCGCATGGCGCTCAATTGATCCGTAATTTCACCCATAAGGTCTGTGGCCTGAGCGGTGACTGGACGATGGCGCGCTTCCGTGAATCGGAGATTGAAAAGATCCGCACCCAGGTCGGCTCCGGCCGGGTAATTTGCGGCCTTTCGGGGGGGGTTGATTCCTCCGTGGCGGCGGCGCTGATCCACGAGGCGATTGGCGACCAACTCACCTGTATTTTTGTCGATCATGGCTTACTGCGTGCCGGTGAGGCGGACGAAGTGGTGAAAGTCTTCCGTGACCGCTTCAACATCAAACTGATCCACCGCGACGCCTCGGATCTGTTTCTGGGTGAACTGGCCGGTGTCACCGATCCGGAACGCAAGCGCAAAATCATCGGCAAGCTGTTCATCGACGTGTTCGACGAAGAAGCCTCCAAGATTGGCGGCGCGGAGTTCCTGGCTCAAGGCACTCTCTATCCGGATGTGATTGAATCAGTCTCTGCCCTGGGGGGACCTTCGGTCACCATCAAATCGCACCATAATGTCGGCGGCCTGCCTGATTATATGAAGCTGAAACTGGTTGAACCTCTGCGCGAATTGTTCAAGGACGAGGTCCGCGCGCTGGGTCGGGAATTGGGACTGCCTGAAACCATTGTTGGCCGCCACCCCTTCCCTGGCCCGGGCCTTGCCATCCGCGTGCTGGGTGAGATCACGCGTGAAGCCGTGGCTGTGTTGCAAAAGGCGGATGCGATTTACTTGGAGGAAATCCGCAATGCCGGACTTTACGATGCCATTTGGCAAGCTTTTGCCGTGCTGCTGCCGGTGAAGTCCGTGGGAGTGATGGGCGATGGCCGCACTTATGATAAAGTCTGCGCCCTGCGGGCCGTCACCAGCACTGACGGCATGACAGCCGATGTCTATCCATTTGACATTACTTTTCTAAGCCGTGTCGCCGGACGCATCGTAAATGAGGTTCGGGGTATCAACCGTGTTACCTACGACATCACGAGCAAACCCCCTGGCACCATCGAGTGGGAATGATCCCGCGTCTGGCATAGGCTGGCACAAACCGGCATAAAATCAACGATAAGCCCCTGTAAAAAGGGGCTTTTTTGTCTCAGAACCTTGCATCGTCTGGCACTCTCGGGCAGCGCCAAGCACTGTTTTTTTATGGTATAACTCATGGTATCAAAGATGTCGGACGCCATGGTGTGGCTCCGACTGTGGCGCTCCATGCTTGCGGATCAGAGCCGTCAGGGCAGCTTGCTCAGCATCATCCAACATGACAGCAACCGCACGACCCTTCGACATCCTAGCCTCCCCAAGTTTAAGGTTTAGCCAGAATGTAGACTACTTTCCGATCAGAACACTAGAGGGCGGGTTGCTTTAGATCGGCAATGGAGCGTCTGCCCAACTGGTGGACTGGATAAGGTGTGGTCATTTGCTTCCCTATTTTCGGGAAACAATTTGAATATCTCCGTACTCTGCGATTACGGTTCTGGTGACAAATCCAAAGTTGAACGTCTCCGGCAAAGTCAGATTCTAAAATCGGGGCGGATACTGACGGCTACTGATTTCACAGGAAAGACAGAAAGCGATATAGAAGACTTGTTCGATCCGACGTTTTACTGTGCACTTGTCAATCAAGCTCTTGGGCTTCATGACGGCGCAGAGATCACTGTGGAAAAGGCTGAATCGGCTGGTAATGGGTCGCCGAGAATCGTCAAGCAGGTAGAGGCGTTGTGTAGGACGCTTCCTGCGGACATTCCAGAGTTCAATCACTACCTGCCTGCTGAATGGCTCCTTCGCCATCCGGAGCTTTTGGATGCCCAAGAACCTATGGTTGATGAGTCTCTCAATAGGTTCGAGGCGGTGTTCAAGGAGCTTAATCGCTTCCTTGGTTGACGGATGGCAGATGCTGGGAATGCTTCTGATGCCATTCTGAATATGGTGATCGATGCGAGAACGGATCTGGATCCCAATCTCTGTTCTCAACCTCCTAACCCGACGCGCGGGATGATCCTCATCCCGCTCACGCCAAAACCGTCTTGCCGGGATTCATCAGATTGCGCGGGTCGATTGCGGTTTTGATCGCCCGCATCAGCTGCTCTTCTACCGGCGCGCGATGCCGGATAATCTCCTCAGCTTTCAACAACCCGATGCCGTGCTCAGCGGAAATCGAGCCGTGCATCCGCATTGCAATGGGGTGAACAATATCATTGATCGCATGCCAATGGGAGAGGAATACCTGCTTCTCCATCGCCTCCGGCTGGGTGAAATTATAATGGATATTGCCATCGCCGACATGGCCGAACGCGCAAAGCCTGATCCCCGGCATATATTCCTCCACTGCGGCGCCGGCCGTGGCGATGAAAGCGGGAATGCTTGAAACCGGCACGGAAATATCATGCTTGATCGAGCCCCCGGCGCGCTTCTGCGCCTCCGGGATGCCTTCGCGCAGAGCCCATAATTTCCGCGACTGTTCGCTGGAGGTGGCTATCAAGGCGTCGCTGATCAGCTCCTGCGCATAGGCCTCTTCCAGAATAGTCTCGAACAGGCCGCGCAGTTCCTCGCCCTCGCACGAGGTTGAGAGTTCGATCAACGCGTACCACGGCGCTTGCACGGCAAATGGTGCCTGGCCGCCAGCATGGCGGGTGACGATCGACAGGCTGAATTGCGACATCAGCTCGAAGGCGCTGACCATGTCGCCGCTACGCTGGCGGGCTAGGCCCAGCAGCGTCAACGCCGCCTCCACACTCGGCAGAGCGCAATAGGCGGTTTCGATCTGGCGCGGGCGCGGAAACAATTTCAGCACTGCGGCGGTGACGATGCCCAGCGAACCCTCGCTGCCGATGAACAGGTTTTTCAGCGAATAGCCGCTATTATCCTTCAGCACCGGGCGCATGCCGTTCCAGAGCTGACCATCCGGTAGCACCACTTCCAGCCCCAGCGTCAGCTCCCTGGTATTGCCGTAACGCAGAACGCCGACGCCACCGGCGTTGCTGGCGATATTGCCGCCGATGGTACAGCTTCCCTCCGCCCCCAGGCTGAGGGGAAACAGGCACCCGGCCTCGTGCGCCGCCGCTTGGAGATCGGCGAGGATCACTCCGGCCTCGACGGTGATGGTGAAATTCACCGGGTCGATCTCCCGGATCCGGTTCAGCCGCGAGAGCGAGACCAGCACCTCATCCGCTCCCGCAACCGCGCCGCCGGCCAGCCCGGTATTGCCGCCTTGCGGCACCATCGCCACCCCGGCATCGGCGCATAACGCCACCGCACGGGAAAGCGCCTGCGCATCACGCGGGACGATGACGATGCGTGCTGCTCCGCGATATAGCCCCCGCTCCTCGACCAGAAACCGCTCCCGATCCGCCGCTGCGGTGAGCACCGATTCCGGCCCCAGCACCTGTGCCAGCCGTGCCGCCAGATTTACCGAATTATCCAGATCCATCGCCGAACCACCTTCAAAGAACTCTGACGCCGACCGGGGTTTGACCCTGGCCGGAAGGCCAAGAGTGAATAACCGAGATCAACCAGCCGCCTTCAGCCCCACAGCGCCTGATACAGCCCTTCCGACGCCCCTTGCTCGGGGAAGCTCCGCGCCCAGGCCACTAGCGCGTCCACATCGACCGGACCTTTGGCCAGATGCAGAATGTCATGCGCGCGGGCGATCATCTGCGCCTCGCTCCAGGGCGCTTCCGGGTCGCCATTGCGAAAGGCCCGTTCCTCGACCAGCCTTTTGCCGTCGACACATTCGATCGTCACCCGCGCCGGCCGCTCGGCCGGGAAGCGGGTGGTGAATTGCGGATCTGCCCTCACCTGCGTGCGCTCAGCCAGCGCCTGCAACGCCGGATCGGCGACCAATGCAGGCGTCAAGCCGAGGAAATCCGGTGCGCGCCCGGCGGCAGCAGCGGCAATGCAGAAGCTGGTGGAGAATTTCGCCTCCGAGACATTGCGCGGTGCCTGCACCCCGGCAATCTGCATCGCCTGTGTCGGCAGCTCGACCAGAACCGTCCGGATCGCCGCCGCCCCGCCGGCTTGCGGTGCCAGCGCCCGGGCGCAATCCAGCGCGGTGTGGGTCTGCCCGCAAGTCGGCCAGCCTTTGATGGTGACATCATGGATCAGCGGCCGACCGCCAGGCATTAGCCAAGCCGGGTCGCAGTCGCGTAGATGCCAGGCGGCACGCATGCCCCGCCGCCCTTCCAGGATGCGCGGCGCCCCGGGCAGGCCGGCCAGAGCCATGAAGGCCGCAGCCAGACCGTTGCGCACTGCGATGGCGGCATGGAAGCCCTTGGCGGCGGCAGTGCCGTCATCGAGCATCTGCCATAACCCGGCAGCCTGGGTGCCGGCATGGCCGAAGGCGGAAAGCATTCCCGCCGCATCCAGCCCCAGATAACGCGATGCCGCCGCCGCCGCGCCAAAGCAACCCGCCGTCGCGGTGGTATGGTTGAGCGCATAATGCGACGCTCCCAGATGCGACCCCACACGCATGACCGCCTCGAACCCTGCGACCACCGCCGCACCCGCCTCGCCCCGGCGCGCCGGATAGGCCTGCGCCAGCGCCATCACCGCCGGCACCACGGTGATGCCGGGATGGCTAGTGGAGAGCCGGTGCGTGTCATCCACCTCCCAGAGATGGGCGATGGCGGCATTCGCCGCCGCCGCCGCCTCGACAGGATACCGCCCACCCTGCCCCGCCACCTGCGCCGGACCGGATTCATCCGTCCGCACCAGCGCCGCGCAGAAGGCGGGAAAGGCTTCATGCCCGGTGCCGGCCAACAAAGCGGTGCCATAATCCAGCATTGAGGCGAATAGCCGAGCGGCCAGCGCCGGATCTTCGTCATTGCGCCATTCGGCGAGGTAGCGGGCCAACGGCGCCAGCTCGGCCTCGGTGACAAGCGGCAGAATGCTGTTCATGCTGGCACCGCACCAGTTACAACCGGCAGCTCTGCCCGGCTCTCCTGCCCCCATTCGGACCAGGAGCCGTCATACACCGCAATCGGCCCCAGCCCGGCAAGCTCGGCCCCTAGCGCCAGGACCGAGGCGGTCACCCCGGAGCCGCAGCTGGCGATGATCGGCGCCGCGCCGGTAATGCCCGCCTTGGCGAACAACGCTTTGATCTCCCTGGCTGGCCGATAGCGTCCGCCCTGCAGGATCTCACCGAAGGGCAGATTGCGCGCCCCCGGCATATGGCCGGAGCGCAGCCCCTGGCGCGGCTCCGGCTGGGTGCCGGCGAAACGCGCCGCCGCCCTGGCATCGACAATCTCGGCCTGGTTCAACGCGGCCAGAAGCTGGGCGCTATCGGCCAGGCGCACTGGGTTGGGCCGGGCCACGAAATCGCCGTCCGGCACGCGCATGGCCGGGCCGGCGACCACTGCGCCCCCCACCGCCTGCCAAGCCGGCAGCCCGCCATCCAGCACCGTCACCGCCTCATGGCCCATCACTTTCAGCATCCACCAGGCGCGCGGTGCCGCGAAAATTCCGGCAGTGTCATAAACCACCACCCGACTTGCCATACTAACGCCCAGGGCGCGCAGCGCCTGCTGAAACGATGCCGGCGTGGGCAGCATATGCGGCAAGGAAGAGCTGGTATCCGCGATCTCCTTATCGAAATCGAAACGCTGCGCGCCAGCGATATGGGCCTGCAGAAACTCCGCCTGCGGGTCGCGCGCATCCGCCGGCATGTACCAGCTGGCATCCAGCAGCACGAGATCCGGTGCCCCAATTTCCGCCTTCAGCCAGGCTGCATCAACGAGATCAGGTAGGGTCATCGCCTCCTCCTTCATTGGACCTGAAGCCAGGGGGCGGCTTCCTCGCGCGCCACCACGCGGTCGATACTGGCACCGGTCATGCCGAGATAATCGCCGGGCTGGGTCAGGCGCTCGATCTCCTCCGCCGAAAAGGCGTTGGCGATGTGCGGATGCGCCGCCAGCGCGGCATCGAAGCTCTGGCCCTTCTCGATCCCGGTCATCGAAGCTTCGTAGAGCCATTCATGCGCGGTATTCTTGCCGACGCGCTCGCCCAGCTCCAACATCACCCGCTCGGAGAGAAGATAGCCCTTCATCAGCTTGATGTTGCGCTCCATTGCCAGCTTATCAATGCGCAGCCCCTTCAACAGGGCTCCCGCCTGGAACATAATCGCGCCCGCGACTAGGCAGGCTTCCGGCACCGCCTTCCATTCGGATTTCCAGGCAATTCCGTCGCGCTCATGCTCCTGCACCATCGCCTCCAGCATCATGCTTGCGGACTGGCGCACGCTGCGCGACAGCATGGCGACATTCTCAGCCGCCACCGGGTTGCGCTTATGCGGCATTGTCGAAGAACCGAGCTTGCCTTCGGAGAACCCTTCCTCCACTTCGGCGAATTCATTGCTCTGGAGATTGAACAGCTCATTACCGATCTTGCCCAGCGTCGCGGAAATCATGGCCAGGACCATTATATATTCGGCAATGCGGTCTCGCGCCGGGGCCCAGCTGATCTCGGTGGCGCCCAGCCCCAACCGCGCCGCCGTACCGGCCTCGATCTCGGTGGCGCTCGCGCCATAGCTCGCCTGCGTGCCGACCGCGCCGACTAGCATGATCACGAACACACGCGCTCCGGCCTGGTCCAGCCTTGTCGCGTGACGCGACAATTCATCCAGCCAGATTGCGCATTTATGCCCAAACGTGATCGGCAGCGCCTGTACCCCGTGGGTACGCCCGACCATCACCGTATCGCGATGCGCTTTCGACAGACGCACGAGCTCCCGCCCGATCACCGCCAGATCGCGCCGATAGACCGCATCCGCCTCACGCAATTGCAGCACCAGCCCGGTATCCACCACATCCTGTGTGGTGGCACCGTAATGCAGATATTCCGCCGCTTCCTTACTGAGGTTTTTCTGCATGCCTTTGAGCAGCGGCACCAGCGTATGCTTCACCCGCCGCACCTCCTCCGCCACCGCTTCGATATCGATCAACTCGATATCCCCCGCCGCCGCAATCGCCTGTGCCGCCGCCGCCGGGATGATGCCCAGCTTCGCCTGGGTCGCGGCCAGCGCCACTTCAAAATCCAGCCATTTCTGCAGCCGGTTCTTCTCGCTGAAAATGCGGCGCGTCTCCGGCGTGCTCCAGAGATGCTGCATGGTGATCATGTCAAAAACGGAAACTCTCATGGTTATCCTCGATCTTCGGTGAGACGGCCAGTCTCTGGGGTCGTCGCCACAGCGGCCATGGGCCCGGCCGCCGCAACCTGAATGGGTGTCGAAGTTTTATTCGTCGCCGTAAAATTTCATCGCCAGGCCACCATGGGCCGCCGCCGCACCGGCGCAGAGGGCCGCCGAAATCAGCACCGCCTCGGCCACTTCCGCCTTGGTGACACCAACCGCCTTCCCCTTGGTGACATGCGATTCGATGCAGTAGGGACAGCCGGTGGCATGGGCGACAGCAATCGCGATCATCTCGCGCACCTTCGGCGGAATCACGCCATGGGACTGGCCAGGGATGGCATTCAGCGTCATCCAGGCCTTGAAATCCTCCGGCGCCAACTTGGCCATCTGCTTGCGAAAATCCGCGTCCGTGGTGTCATAATATTTATTGCTCATGGTTATATTTCCTTCCTATTCGCGTTCAAAATATCGTCGTATGGCAGTTCAGCTGCCATCGGCGAGCTGGCCGACGGGGAAGAACAGATCCTTCCAAGAATCAGGTTTGCGATTGATCTGCCCGATTTTGTACATGAAGCCGACGAAGCTCATGATGTTCTGCGGCGTGCGGGTATAAATCATCTTCGGGTCCTTCAGGATGGAGACGATCAACGCCGGCTTGGTCTTGGTATCGTGCGCGTCTTCCAGATACAGCTTCGCAGCCTCCTCCGGGTGCGCCTTGATGAAGTCATCGGCCTCGGTCAGGGCCGAGAGCACGGCATGGATGATCTTCGGATTGGCGTCGTAGAAGCTCTTAGTTGCGCCCAGCACCACGACCGTCGACGGCTTCGAGCCCATGATGTCGTAGGACGAGGTCACCACATGCACCTTCGGGTCCGCCATTTCGATCTCCTGGTAGGGCGGCACGCTGAAATGCGTGTTCACCGTGCCTGAGCCCGAGAGCAGTGCCAGCGTCGCATCCGCCGGCTCCATCGCCACCGTCAGCGCGTCGAGCTTCTTGCTGTCTCCATAGGCTTTTTCAGCCGCCATCTTCAGCATGATCGCCTGCGGCGACACCAGGATCGACGGCACCGCGATCTTATCCGCCGCTGTCAGATCCTTGATGGATTTCACCTTCGGGTCGGTGGTAACGAGATAATTGATGACGGAATCCTCAGCCGCAATCGCCTTCACCCGCCCGCCTGTCGCCGCCCAGACCGACGCCAGGTTGGTAACACCGAAACTGGTGATATTGACGTTGCCGGAAATCAACGCATCCGTCTGCGCGGAGCCGGCCATCACCATCCATTTCACCTTGGTATCTGAGAGCCCCTCGGCCGCCAGCTGCTTCTCGACCAGATGCTGCTGCTGCATGATGATCATCGGCAGATGCGGCAAGCCGGGCAACCGGGCCAAGGTCAGCGTCGAGCTCTCGGCCAGAGCCGGCACCGACACGCCAGCCAGCATGGTGGCGACCATCGCCGTTGCAAGAATTTTCATAAAACCCCCTGTTTCTGATGTTAAGGAACCCCTGAACAAGCCTGGGATTATGACCTCCTTCTGGTTCAGCGTTTCTGTTGGTCGGGCGCGTGCGGCATCGGGTGGATGATATTCTGTTCTCTCTGCCTCTGGGCGAGGGGCGATCCAAGTCTCGGAGCGGTTGTCGTTACAACAGACGCCTTCTGAGCATGAACAGATTGACCAGGGCGCAACTGGCAAACAGCCCGTCGGCGTTCTTGTCGATCTCCATGTAGCGAACCTTGGTGAAGCCGAACACGCGTTTTATCACGGCAAAACAATGCTCAACCTTGGCGCGGGCCTTGGATTTTCTCCGGTTTTTGGCTTTTTCGGCCTCGTTCGCCACGCCCCCGAACTTGGCCCGGCGGTTGGTGAAGTCCTTGGCCCTGGGCGCGCAACGGTGGATGACCTCGCGCTGTCCGCGATAAGCTTGGTCGCCCCAGACCCGCGTCTCATCACCGTGCAGCAAGTCTTCCAGCAGCGTGCTGTCATGCGTATTCGCGGGCGTCGCCGCCACGGCGTGGATCAGCTTGGTCTTGGAATCCACGCCGATATGCGCCTTCATGCCAAAATACCATTGGTTGCCCTTGCGGGGCTGGTGCATCTCTGGATCCCGCGCCATTGCCTCGTTCTTCGTCGAGGACGGTGCGTGAATGATGGTCGCGTCGACAATCGTGCCGGTGGAAACCTTCAACCCGCGCTCGGCCAGATACGCGTTCACCTCCTGGAAAATCTGGCCGCACAACTCGTGGCGCTCCAGCAGATGCCGGAAATTGAGGATCGTCGTCTCGTCGGGCACCGGCTCGCGGCCAAGATCAACGCCAACAAACCGACGCATCACCTCGGAATCATAAAGCGCTTCTTCCGCCCCCGGGTCGGACAGGCTGAACCAGTGTTGCAGGAAATAAATGCGTAGCATGCAATCCAACCCAACCGGGCCGCGGTCCTTGCCAGGCTTTGGGTAGAATGGGGCAATCAGATCGTACAACCGCCGCCACGGAACAACCTGCTCCATCTCCGCCAAAAACGCCCCACGGCGCGTGGTCTTGCCAAAACAATCAAACCCAACGCTCGAAAAACTCAGCTGGCGCATCAGAACATCTTCTCCAGACACATCCTCAAATTTTACCCAGGACTAAGAAAACACCAAGTTGTTCAGAGATTCCTTAACTCTGCACGCCCCAGCGGCGGACCGTGCGGTTCTCGATGGTTTGGAAGACCAGATTATCGACCGCGAGGCCGATGATGACGATGGTCAGAAGCCCCGCGAACACGGCCGGAATATTCAGCGAATTTTTTGCCTCATAGATGAACCAGCCAAGCCCGCCAGAGCCGGAGCTCACCCCGAAGACCAGTTCGGAGGCGATCAAGGTCCGCCAGGCGAAAGCCCAGGAAATCTTCATGCCGGCAAGAATACTGGGAAAGGCCGCAGGGATCAGGATCTTGCTGATATAGGCAAAATGCCCCAGCCCGTAATTGCGCCCGATCATTCGCAAGGTAGCCGAAACCGAACGAAAGCCCGTATAGGTATTCAACGCCACGGCCCAAATCACCGATTGGACGATGACGAACACCAAAGCGGTTTCGCCTAGCCCGAACCAGATCATCGCCAGCGGCAGCAAGGCGATCGCCGGCAGCGGGTTGAACATCGCCGTCATTACTTCCAGCAGATCAGTGCCGATGCGCGTGGCAATGGCCAGGCTGGTCAGCACCGCCGCCAGCACAATGCCAAGTCCGTAGCCCAGCAGCAGCACATGGATCGACACCCAGATATGGGATTCCAAGGTTCCGTCAGCGATGTTGCGAATGAACGAAGCCATGGACGCGCTGAAGGTCGGCAGCAGCAGCTCGTTATCCATGTAGGCCGCGTAACTCTGCCAGAGCAGCGCCAAGATCACGATCAGCAGCGCCTTGCGCACCAGAGATTGATTATAGAGCCGCTCGAACAGCGATAGCGGCCGCTGCGCCGTGATCGCCACCGTCTCGGTCCGCTGGCGATAAATGTCCGACCGCGTCGGGGTCGCAATGGCCGTGTCGGCCAGCAGGTTACTCATGGCCTTCCTCCTCGCCGTGCCGGCTTTGCGGAAACAGCATCGAATGAATCTTATCTTCAAATTGCGCCTGCCAGCCATCCGGCAGTGGGCCTAAAGGCGGGCTGTTGAGCTCGGCCATCACCTGGCCAGGATGCGGTGAAAGCAGAAGGATCCGGTTGCCGATCTTGATGGCTTCCCCAATGGAGTGTGTGACGAACATCAAGGTGAAGCGCGTCTCCGCCCAGAGCTGCAACAACTCGTCCTGCATCTGCCGGCGGGTCAAGGCGTCGAGTGCTGCGAAAGGTTCATCCATCAACAGGATTTCCGGCTCCATCGCCATACCCCGCGCAATCGCGACACGCTGTTTCATGCCGCCGGAGAGCATGTGCGGAAAACTGTTCGCCGCCCGCACCAAACCGACCTTCTCGACATAGCTCATGGCTTTTTCCATCGCCTGGCGCTTCGGCATCTTGCCGGTGACAACAAGCGGAAACATCACGTTTTCGACCACGGTTTTCCAAGGCAGCAACTGGTCGAATTCCTGAAACACCATCATCCTATCCGCACCAGGCTGGCGGATTTCGCGGCCATTCAGCCGCACACTTCCTTCGGTCAAACCGACATAGCCGCCGATTGCCTTCAGCAACGTCGATTTGCCACATCCTGAAGGCCCGAGCAGCACGAAACGATCGGAGGGCATGATCTGAAAATCGACGCGGTAGGTTGCGGTCACCAATTCCCGGCCGGTTTTGTACTGGACCGTGGCGCCGGAGACGTCCAGCAATGGCTGCGCCGTCTGCGCATCGGCTGCGCGCGGAATCGCGACGGTTTCGATTTGTTCCATACCTGTCCTCAAACGTTTCTGGAGTAGTAGTTTTGCTACGTACATGCCGCAAACTCCTGCCCGACCTGATTGCGCGATCGCGTCGTTAAAAAAGCGACGTGGCCCAACGCCACGTCACATCCAACACTGCAGCGGATAACCAGCCACGGCCAACACGCAAAACCACGCCTTGACTATAAACACTTAATATCTATCTTTTTAATATGAATTAAGTGTCACGACTTTCCGCATGGCGCAAGATACCAAATCCCGGGCAAAGCATCCCGCACCCGACTTGAGTTAACTAAACCTACTTTTCTACACGGAAATAAGACGCAACCTGACAAAAGGAAGCTTTGAAAAGGCCATGCCGTAAATCGACAAAAAGCTGATTCGCCGTCTTGGATGCTGGCGTTGCATTTGTTTCTCCCACATTTGTTTTATTCAATGAAATGTGATTTAACCAATAAAACGCCTTTTCTGGACACATGTCAAGCGAGATTGTATGATGAGCGCATCCTCCCCTCCCCCCTCCGGCGTGCTGGAACGGGGGCTCTATCTTTTGTCTTTCTTCACCCAGCAGCAGCCCTCTCTGCATTTGAAGGAGCTGGCCGAATTATCCGGGCTGGACAAAGCCACAACTTTGCGCGCGTTGAAAATCCTCGCCGCGTGGAACTATCTGAAGAAACACCCGAATGGCGCCTAGTCCCCAGGCCCGGCGAATTTGCGGATGGCGGCCCTCTATCGCCAATCGACGAATTTCGTTCGCCGGATTGAAGCGGTCATCGGCTCCCTCAGCGGCCAGGTTGGCCAGACCACCTCGTTCTTCGTGCGCTCGGGGGAAAACCGCGTCTGCATCGCGCGCGACCAGGTATATCGGGATTTTCGCTATTATATCGAAGTCGGCGCCTCGGTTCCCTTATCAGGCGGTGGTGCTGCCTCTCAACTCCTGCTGGCCTACACAGAAGCGCAGAACGAGGCGCATCGCTGCATCAGGTTGGCCGGGCGCTATATCTCGCGCGGCGAGCGCAACCGGCACCTGGCCTCCGTCGCCGTGCCGGTGTTTGAAATGGATGGTCAATTCCTGGGCGCGCTGACCATCACCGGCATGGCGCTGGACCTCGACGACGAAACCCTGATCGGCTTCGCCCAGTTGGCGAAAACCGATCTAACGAAGGCCGGCTTCGCCTTCTGAAACTGCGTCTGGCCTGGCGCGCTCAGCCTTGATTGCTGGCCGCCAGCGCCAGCAGCTCGGCCATCACCGTGGCGCCCAGCAGCGCGGTGATCTGCCCAGGCCCATCATGTGCCGGGCAAACCTCGACCACATCGTAACTGACCAGCCAACGCCTTCCTCCACTGCCAAGCAGAAGATCAGAGGCAGAGCACGCAAAACCACACAAGGCGCGACTCAGCTGACGCTTACACTCTTTCAATGTCTTAAACCGGGATCTGGGCAGGAATCCTGCATTATCAGACTTATTTTTGCGTGTTTTAGTCATTTTTTTGATTGATTCGAGTGTTTTGTGCTGGTATCCAGGCGCCTTTCGCTCAATTCAGTCATCAATAATGCCGCCCGGAGGAACCAAAATGCAGCTTCCCATTAAGAAAACCATCGATTCCGTGCCCGGCGGCATGATGATCGTACCGTTGACCATTGGCTGCCTCATCAACACTTTCGCGCCGGACACCGCGGGGTTCTTCGGCTCCTTTACCGGCGCCCTGTTCAACGGCGCACTGCCGATTTTGGCGGTGTTTTATGTTTGCATGGGGTCCACCATTTCCTTCAAAACCCTGCCGCGGGTGGCGGGAAAGGGCGGTGTGCTGCTGGGCTCCAAGATCCTCATGGGTATTTTGTGCGGCGTGGTGCTGGGGCATTTTCTGGGGGAAGTGCCCATTACCTCCGGCTGGTTCGCCGGGCTTTCCACCCTTGCGGTGGTCGCCGCCATCAACGACACTAATGGCGGTCTCTACATGGCGCTGATGGGCCAGTATGGCACAGCGGACGAGGCAGCGGCCTATTCCGTCATGTCCCTGGAATCTGGCCCGTTTCTTACCATGGTGACACTGGGTGCGGCCGGGCTTTCGGCCTTCCCGTGGCAGACACTGGTGGGCGCCATCCTTCCGCTGGCGGCGGGTATCGTCATCGGCAATCTCGACCATAAGATGCGCGATTTTCTTAGCCGCGCAACCCCGGTGATGATCCCGTTCTTCGCCTTCGCGCTCGGCGCCTCGCTGGATCTGCACCAGGTCTGGCAGGCCGGGCTGCTGGGGCTGGCGCTTGGGCTGTTCGTGCTGGTGGTCTCCGGCATCGTCATGCTGGTGGCTGATAAAACCACCGGTGGCAACGGCGTGGCCGGACTGGCCGCCGCCTCCACGGCGGGCAACGCCGCCGCCGTACCCACCTTGGTGGCCAGCGCCAATCACGCCTACGCCGCCGCCGCCGCGCCCGCCACCGTGCTGGTCGCAGCCTCGGTCATCGTCACCAGCATTCTCACCCCGCCACTCACCGCCTGGTGGGCGCGCCGGGTCGGCGCAAAGGCACAGCTATGAACCAATCCCCCATCCAGATGCGCATGCTCATCGTCGCGGACGATCTTTCCGGAGCGGCCGATTGCGCCATTCCCTGCGTCGCGGCCGGTTTGCAAACGCTTGTCGCGCTGGGGGAAACGGCGGGCAGCGCCCCGCCCACGGAAGTGCTGGCGCTGGATGCGGACACGCGCCGCCTGGCGCCGGAGGATGCCGCCGCGCACACCGGCGCGCTGCTGCGCCGCCTCGGTCAAGCCGGGCAGATCTGGTTCAAGAAATTCGATTCCACCCTGCGCGGCAATGTCGGCGCAGAGTTGGCCGCAACCCTCGCGGCGCAGCGTGAATGGGCGCCGGATGCCTTCGCGCTGGTGGCGCCCGCCTTCCCCGCCACGGGGCGGCAAACGCGCGGCGGGCGGCAATATCTGAACAACGTACCCGTGGAAGAGACCGAGGTCTGGAAGCGCGAGGGCATCCAGGGCCGCGCCCACATGCCCACACTGGCGGTGCGGGCCGGGTTGCGCGCCACCCACGTACCACTGGACGTGGTCAGAGCCGGGCAAATGGGCTTGTCCGCCGCTCTGGCGCAAGCTGGCGCGGCGCATGACGCGGTGGTCTGCGACGCCGAAACGGATGCGGATCTGCGTGCCATCGCCAAGGCCGGCGTGGCGCTGAGCCGGCAGGTGCTGTGGGCGGGGACGGCGGGATTGGCCCGTTACCTCCCGAAAACCACCAGGTTGGGTCATGACGCGCCAAGCCGGGAGGCGCTGGCCCCCGCACGGGGGCCAGTGCTGTTCGTGGTCGGTAGCATGTCAGGCGTCTCGCACGGGCAAGTGACGCATCTCACCGCCGCCGGCGGGCTGCAAACGCTGGTAATTCCGCCACATGTGCTAAGAGCCGGGGAAGGGTACGCGGAATGGACCGCAGCCCTGCGCGCCCTGGATGAAGCCTTGTCCGCCGGGCAGGACGTGGTGGTGCAGCTTGGCATGGAGGAGCACGTGGATGTCGGCGAGGGGCTGGCCCTTTGCCGTGCGCTCTCCTGGCTGGTGGCGCCCTTTGCCGCACGCATCGGCGGGCTGGTTTCAACCGGCGGGGAAACCGCGCGGGCGGTGCTGATGGCCTTCGGCGCCGCTGGGCTGCGGCTGCGCAGCGAGATCGAGCCCGGCGTGGCGCTCTCCGTCACCGAGGGCGGGGCCAGCGGCCCGCACGGGCTGCCAGTCATCACCAAGGCCGGGGCCTTCGGCCATCCGGACACGCTGCTGCGCTGCCGCGCCGTGCTGCACCAGCCCAGCCTTCTCAACAGTATTTTCTGACGACGGAAAAGGATTTCACCATGACACGTCCTGTGATCGCCATTACGATGGGGGATGCTGCGGGCATCGGCCCCGAAATCATCATGAAGAGCCTCGCCCATGCGAATCTCTATGAGCGCTGCCGCCCGCTGGTGGTGGGCGATGCCGCGCGGCTGGAAGCGGCGGGGCGCATTGTCGGCGCCAGCCTCACCATCAACAAGCTGAGCCCTGGCGAGGCGGACAAGGCGCGCTACACCCCCGGCGTGGTGGATTGCATAGATCTCGGGCTGATCCCGGCGGACATGGCCTGGGGCAAGCTCTCCCCGGTAGCAGGCGATGGCGCCTATCAATATATCAAGGTCGCCACGGAGCTTGCCATGGCGGGTTCCGTCCAGGCCATCTGCACCGCGCCCTTGAACAAGGAAGCGTTGCATGCGGGCGGGCATAAATATCCCGGCCATACGGAGATGTTGGCGGCGCTGACCAATACGCCAGAAGTTTCCATGATGCTTACCGCGCCTAATCTGCGGGTGATCCATGTCACCACCCATATCGGCCTACTGGACGCGATCAAGAAGATCGAGCCCGCTTTGGTGGAGCGCGTGATCGCGCGCGGCTACACGGTTTTGGGAAAGGCCAAGCTGACTCGCAAGAAAATCGGCGTGTGCAGTATCAACCCACATGCAGGCGAGAACGGGCTGTTCGGCCATGGCGAGGAGGAACAAAAGATCATTCCCGCCGTGCAGGCCTGCCGTGCCAAGGGCTGGGACGTGGAAGGCCCGCTGCCGGCGGACACGCTGTTCTTCCGCGCAGGGCGCGGGGATTTCGACATGGTGGTGGCCATGTATCACGACCAGGGCCACGGCCCGGTGAAGGTGCTAGGGCTGGAAGCGGGGGTGAACATCACCGTCGGTCTGCCGGTGATCCGTACTTCCGTGGATCATGGCACGGCGTTCGACATCGCGGGTACTGGTAAGGCCGATGAGCGCTCCATGCTGGAGGCTTTGCACGCCGCGATCGATCTGGCGGAACGCTGAGCCGCCCCGCTTGCCCTAGGCCTGGTAGCTGCGTTAGGCCAAGCCTGAACAGGGAGAGCCTATTTGTGAGAGTAGCAAGCCAGCGCCGCAAGCATATCCTCACCCGCCTGCGGGCCGGTACGGCCGATGTCGAGGCGTTGAGCGCGGAGCTTGGCGTTTCCGCCTCCACCATCCGCCGGGACCTCACCCGCCTGGCGGCCGAGGGTCATGTGTTGCGCACCTATGGCGGGGCCGCCGTGCCGGAACAATCCGTGCAGGTGCGCGCCCAGGAAAACCCGCGCGAGAAACAGGCCATCGCCCGGCTGGCAGCGCAATTCGTGCAACCGGGCGAGACGCTGTTGCTGGATGCCGGCACCACCACCGGCGCGCTGGCTGCGGAGTTGGCCGCGCGCGAGGCGCTGCAGTTGCATGTCATCACCAACGGCCTGACCACCATCACCGCCCTGGCGGGTGTGCCGGGTGTAGAGCTTACCGTGCTGGGCGGGCGCATGCGCCAGATCAGCTTCGGCACGGTAGGCCCAGCGGCGGAGCAGGCGCTGCGGCGCCTCACGGCGGACCGGGTGTTCCTGGGCTGCGACGGCGTGGTGGCCGGACGCGGCATCTGCGAGGCCACGGAGGCGCAGGTCTGCCTGAAAGAGCTGATGATCGCCCAGGCCTGGGAGGTTTACGTGCTGGCCGACGCCAGCAAGCTCGGCCGCACCGCCTCCACCGCCTGGGCCCTGCTGCCGGAGCGCTGGACGCTGATCACCGATATTCGCGCCACTGAAGACCAACTCGCCCCTTTCCGCGCCTGCTACGGCGTGAGGGTACTGATTGCGGAATAATCCCGCAAGGTGGGACTTTTTTTGTTGGCCCTGCCAGTGTGGCGGGAGGCGTAGATTAACGCAGGGGCAAAACACCCCGAAATCGCAATGAGTTGAAGGTTTTTCACCGGTAGCGGTAGGGAGTTTCGATGGTGCGTTTTCACAGACGTTATCCGCGATCAAAATACGTCATGAGCTGTCTATGGTTAGGCGCTTTTGTTGTATTGCCAACTATGCGGCTGCCCGCGCAGCCCGTACCTTCGCTGTTGGCGCAACAATTGCCTTCCTAATTGTAAGGCCTCGAAATTGACGGGTGTAGAGTTCCTGCAGACAATTCAGAAAATAATCGCTCACATGGAAAGAGCGGTGCCGGCGCAAGCATAGCCCCTCCAAACGGCGGCAGTGGCGAAAGGTCCATCTGGGTGTGGACGCCGGATCGTTAGAAATCCGCGCTATCGAAGTGACCGGAAGCCGTGTTGGCGATGCGCCCATGCTACCCGAACTGTTCGAGTAGACACCAGGCGATCAAGCCATCACGGGAGTCAGCGCCGATGACGCTTTCGACACCAGGGCCTATCACGAAGCCATTGCCGCACGCGATGCATGTGCCATCATTCTTGCCCGCAGCAATGCGCAAGCTTGGCCTGAAAATACGCCGGTCGTCACGGCCTGCAATGTAATCGTTTGTACAACGCAACTATTTGGTAGGGCGATCTGGAAATGGTGGAGCGGCTATCACCAACGCAGCCTGGTGAAACAAAAATGCATTGCTTCAAACTGCTGGGCGAGCGCATCATGGCACGAGGCTTCGATCGCCAGATCGCCGAACTGCAAATCCGCGCCCCCATCCTCAACCGCTTCCACCGCACTCGGAAGGCCTCAAACGCAGCGTGCCGCTTAACCGAAGACCTTCAAAAGCCGACTGCTGGCCAAAGTCGCGCCTATCAACCGATTTGCGCAACAAAGCCGTGACGAATGGGTAATCGATCCGCACGGTCGCTTGGCTTGCTGAACTGTGGCACCGGATCCAGGAGTATTCCTGCTGCTCTACTTTCCCGAGGCGACACGCTTTCTCACGCGTCCACGGCGTTCGTCCCCGCTTTCGTCCAAGAAATTAAACATGCGTCGACGTCGATCCTGATGCGGTCGCCGTCGCGCACAGCGTGGATGGGATGGCCTGGCTCGTCGCCTCGCGGCATGAAGCCCACCACGAGACCGCGGCTCAACCCGGAGTAGCCGCCGTTGGAGACAAGCGCGATCTTGTCGCCGAGGGCTGCACCCGTCGTGATGCAGGCGGTATCGTCTATGCCACCGATCATCACCAAGACACTACCTGGCGGGACGCGCCCCTGCCGCACGGCTTCCTGCGCCTCCGACGGATTTTGCACGACGACGGCCGCGCCCTCGAAGGCGCGCGCGCCATTCACGGAGACACCGGGGCGCACCAGTGCTCCGCCAGGCGCTAGATTGCCGCGCACCAGGACCAATCCGGCTGTCGTGGACGATTCGGGAATATACGCGTCGGCACCTTCCGCTGCCGCAAGCACGGCCCGCAGCGGCCCGTTGATGGTCACCGCGTCAAGAGACAGCCGCCCCTCAAGTGTTTTCATCAGCGCGCGCACCCCGCCCATGGCCTCCAACTCCTCCATGTTGCCGCCACCGGAAGGGGAAATGAAGCACGCTTGATGGAAGCTTTTGCCGAGCCGTTCGACCATCGCATAGACATCTACGCCCAGACGGCAGGCCTCGCCAAGCGCTTGCAGGTGGTGGACCGCAGTCGCCGCCCCACCGCTCACGAGCAGCACGGCAAGCGCATTGTGAAACGCAGCCTCGGTCAGGATGAACGAGGGGCGCAGATCGCGCTCCACCAGCCCGACGATCGCTTCGCCAGCCTTGGCCGCGAAATCACGCAGCCGTACGCTGCCGGCCCAGATCGGGGCGTTGCCGGGTAGCGCGAGCCCAAGTGCTTCGGCCATCATGTGCATCGTATTGGCTGTGCCCAACCCCGCACAGACCCCGGGCGAGCCGATCGTGTGATCCGCCATGTCCTCCAGCTCTTGTTCATCGGCCTGGCCGACAAGGAAGGCGCCGGTTCGTTCGTAAAGATCCATGATGTGGATGTTGCGCCCGCAATGCTGACCGCCGGCCTGGAAACCGCAAGGCACGATAATCGCAGGCAGGTCGAGTTGGGCGACGGCCAGCAAATGCCCCGGCGTAGTGCTGTCGCATGAAGAGAGCAGCACCAGCCCGTCGAGTGCCTCGCCCTTGGCCATCATCTCGATATCGTGGGCAAGGATGTCGCGCGCGTCCGGCACGGCGTCACGTCCGCCGAGGACGAAGAAAAGCCCGTCCGTTGGCCCCGTGGTGCGAATCTCCACGGGATAGCCGCCCGCCGCTTCCACTGCGTCCGAGACGAGCTTCGCGATCTCATCGAGATGCGCATAGCAGACGGACATTCCCCCGGAGCTGTTCACGACTCCGATCCGGGGCTTGTCGACGGACGCCGGGTTACCGCCGAGTTGCTTGAGATGCGCCCTGTGTACAAACCGCCCGAGAACGTTAGAAGCGATGCTGGGTCCTGCCGTCTTTTCCATTCTGTCTTTCCAATATCTGCGTTTCTTGATGCTGTTCGTGTCGGGCGAAGCCGCCCGACGCCGCCGGTCGCGTCCCGGCTCAATCGTTTTCGTAGTCGTCCTTGGACCTGTCGCGGAGCAGGACAGCCGCCACCAGGCTGACGGCGGCTGTCACCACGATGTAGGCCGCGATCGCCGTCGAACCCCCATAATCATGCGCGAGATAGGTCGCGATCAGCGGTGCCGGTCCACCCGAGATGATTGCTGCAAGCTGGTAGCCAAGGGACGAGCCGGAATAGCGCACGCTTGGAGGAAAATTCTCGGCAATAAAGGCTGCCTGAGGGCCATATTGCATGTCGTGCACCGGCAAGGAGATGAGGATAGCGGCGACAATCAAAGGAGTCACGCCGCTATCCAGCATCCAAAAATAGGGGAAAGCAAAGAGCCCCATTACCACGGCGCCGATGATATAAAGCCGTTTGCGTCCGACCCGATCTGACAAATAACCGAAAAACGGCGTGGTAAAGAGCGAGAGCGCTGATGCCCCGAGGACAGAATTGAACAGGAAGGAGCGCTCCAGATGGAGCTGGGTGACTCCATAGGTGAGGATGAATGCCGTAAAGAGGAAATAAGGGGCCTGCTGCCCGGTTCGGATCAGACAGCTCAGCACGACTTCTTTCCAGTGGTCGCGGAAAACCGTGACCAGCGGCGCCTGCTTGATGGTTTCCTTTTCCTGCATATTCCGAAAGACCGGCGTTTCGATCAGACCGAGCCGGATATAGATGCCGACGAAAATCAGCAGGGCGCCGATGATAAAGGGGATGCGCCAACCGATCGAATTGAACCATTCCGGGGGGCCGAAATGCGACATCATAGCCAAGACCGAGACGGCAAGCAGCATGCCCACGGGCACGCCGAACTGGGGCCCGCTCGCAAGCAGGCCGCGGCGCTTTCCGGTGTTGGACCATTCGGTTGCTACCGCAACCGCCCCGCCCCATTCGCCGCCGACCCCGATTCCCTGGAGCACGCGAAGCACCGATAGAAGGATTGGTGCCCAAATTCCAATTGACGCGTATGTCGGCAGGAAGCCTGTGGCGACAGTGCTGCCGCCGGCGAGCACCAGCGTGGCCATCAGCGTGCTCTTACGACCGAGTCGATCGCCGAAGTGGCCAAAGATGAGCGCACCCAGCGGTCGGGCGGCAAAACCGAGAAAAAAGGTGGTAAAGGACAGAAGCGTCGCCGCAAAAGTATCATCGGACGGGAAATAAAGTGGGCCGAAAACAGTGGCGGCCGCAAGCCCGTAGATGAAGAAATCATACCATTCGATAGTCGTTCCAACGAGTGATGCGATAACGGCCCTGCGTTGCTGTCGGGTCGTTTCCTGCGCACCGCTCTGCGGTACGAAACCTGTTTTTTGCATTTGTTCCTCCCCTTGCCATCGGTTGATTGCCCCGCCTCCAGCGCCGGATTGGTCATCAATTGGCATTTATTCCTTAGCGAAAGATTTGGTCTATTAAAATCAATAGTTTTTGATATAATTACATCGAAAAATTCGATGAAAAGGTTTGCTATGACATTCCTTCAACTGTCCACCTTCGCTGAAGCCGCCCGGCTCGGAAGCTTCACCGCGGTCGCCGCCAAGATGAACGTGACCCAGTCGACCGTCTCGACGCGCATCCAGGAACTGGAGCAGTTTCTCGGCGTGTCACTGTTCGACCGTAGCCATCGGTCGATCACCTTGACGCCGAAGGGGCGCGAGCTCGTGGCCTATGCGCAGCAAGCGATGCTGCTGCACGACCAAACCCGAAGCCGGATCAGCGGGGTCGAGACGCTCTCGGGCATCCTCCGCCTCGGCGTTGCCGAAACGGTGGCCATCAGTTGGCTGGCGGACCTCGTCACCAAGGCCGCCGAGCGCTATCGCAACATCGCCATCGAGCTTGACATTGCCCTGACACGGCAACTGATGACCAAGCTCGAGGCAGGGGCGCTGGATATCGTGCTCGTCCCCAGCGATTCCTTCGACAGCAGCTATGTTGTCCGCTCGACCGGGCAGCTTACTTATAGCTGGATGGCCGGCCGAGATTTCATCCAGCCGGAGAAACCCCTGCGTGCGGAAGATTTCAAATCGCTGCGCATTCTCTCGCTCGGCGAGGATTCATATCACTACAGAACCATCTGTTCCTGGATACTGGCCCATGGCTCGGCCTCCTCGTTGAACCTTTCGAATGTCTGCAACAGCCTCAGCGTGCTCGCAATGTTGACTGCGGGCGGGCTTGGCGTCAGCCTGCTGCCGCCTTCCTGCTTTCAGCGGGAACTGAAGGGCGGCGACTTGCAGCTTTTGAATACATCCCTGCAGCCGCCGCTCATGCCCTTTGCGGTGGTATACAAGAGCCGTGAAAATACGCTCTTGCAGGAGTTGATCGCGGAACTGGCAGTCGAGGTCAGCACCTTCGGTCGAGATGAAAAGCTGGTCGCCGGCGCGAAAGACACCCTTCCGATCTAGTTGTTTGATCCCACGGTTTGATGGTGCGATCCTTTCTTTGGAATGGAAGGATGCCCTATGGGACAAGTTCGTCACGGAATCGACACGACCACGCACGCCGTCAGAGCAGCAATACAGCGATCGCAAGC